>NZ_JANSIH010000076.1:0-34281 GCF_047462075.1 Synechococcus sp. R55.2 | reverse complement strand
GGACTAGGGTGGCCGATTTGGGGTTAGAGCCAGCCAGCATTCCCCTCTGGTAGTTGCCAATGGCTAGCTCAAAGCGTTCTCTTCCATCAACCGTGGCAAGCGACACTGTCCAGTCTTTCTCGCGAAACGAGAAGATACGTGCATCGTAGGTAACGAACCTACGCTTGAACTCTTTAACTGGACGGTTGCGCTGTCTCGCCACTTTGCGAGCGCCTGCCACCCGTCTGCAGACCTGCTGGGCCAGATTACTGGACAAGCCAAACCGAGCGCGAATCTGGTAATAGCAAAGGGATTGGAGTTTGACTGCGTTGACTACTTTTTCTGGTGTGTTTTGGTTGACCCAGTTCAACGCCTGCACAAAGGCATCCATTGTCGCATCCAACTTTGCGGCTTGCGACTGGGACACCTTGAGCTTGCAGGAGACGGTCAGGACTTGGGTCATGGTTCTATCATAACTTCCGCATTCCTCCCGACACTGACCCTACGGGTACAGTGCGGGGCTCCTGCGATTTCTAGCTGAAGATGGTATCCATACAGACGGTAAAAATACGGGATCCTTTGAAGTTTCGGGAGGAGTGAAGCAGATGTGGTCTAGGGTTACTTCGCGTCGTGTTGCCCAATCAATTGCGGTGCTAGTTTTTGGTTTGGTGCTTTTGGTTTCTCTGCAAGGGTGCGGCTCCAGAAGAACTCTTTTGCCAATACTTACACCTGTGCCCACACCGACCCCGACTTCAACACCCACAGCCACGCCAACACCGACGCCCACACCGACCCCGACTTCAACACCCACAGCCACGCCAACACCGACGCCCACGCCGGGAGGCTGTGATCCCAACGCCAACCTGATCCCAGTTGGCACTGTCCAGGGCACTGGCTTCACTTCCCCCCTGGTGAACCAAACAGTCACGGTTTCTGGAATCGTAGTAGGAGACTTTGAAAATGAGGGGGTGGCTGGCCAAACCTATCTCCAGGGCTACTACCTACAAGATGATGGTGACGGGAATCCCGCCACATCAGATGGCATCTTCGTTTTCAGTGGCACAGCTAATAACGTCAGGCTTGGGGATAGGGTTCAGGTGACCGGAACGGTTGCTGAGTTCCGCCAGCAAACCCAGCTCTCCAACGTCACCAGCTTTACTGTCTGTAGCTCTGACAATCCGTTGCCGGCCCCAGTGCAGATCTCTCTACCGCTGACTGCGGAGCAAAGGGAAGCTCTGGAAGGAATGCTGGTCACATTTGGAAATCAGCCCCTGTTTGTAACCGACTCCTTCTTGCTGGGACGCCACGGGGAGCTGAGTGTGGCCACAGAGCGGTTGTTCACTCCTACGCAAATTGCGGCTCCCAGCCAGGCAGCTGCCATTCAAGCGGAAAACGACCGAAAGCGGATTCGCATTGATGACCGGCTGCTCACCCAAAACCCAGATCCGGTTATCTACCCCACTCCGGGTGACCTGAGCGCGGCTAACACTGTGCGCGGCGGCGATCGCGTCAGCAACATCACCGGGATCATGACCCAGTTGCGAGGCCGGAATGTCAGTGGCGATGTGGATGCGACCATCGACTACCGTATCCACCCCAATGATCCCAACAACTTGCCCAGGTTTACAGCCACCAACCCTCGCCCGCAAAACCCACCCTCAGTAGGGGGCTCCCTGAGGGTAGCTAGCTTTAACCTGTTCAACTACTTCAACACCTTCGGCAACGCCTGCTTCCCCAATAACTCCTCCTGTCGGGGAGCCAGCAACGCCACCGAGTTCACCCGCCAGCGGGATAAGCTCATCGAGGCTATTCGCCGCATGGATGCCGATATCGTAGGCCTCAACGAGTTAGAAAACGATGGATACGGTTCGAATAGTTCCATTCAGGATTTGGTGAACGGGCTCAACCAGGTCATGGGGGCAGGAACCTACGCCTTTGTGAATGTTGGAGTGCCCAACCTGGGCGGCGATGCCATCACCAACGGCTTTATCTACAAGCCAGCTACGGTTGAAATTGCCCCCGGCACTAACCCGGCCTTCCTGGACACAGGGGAATTCACCCAAGGCCCCGGACGCTTCCATCGTCCTCCTCTGGCTGTAACCTTCCGGCAGCGGAGCAACAACGCCACCTTCACTGTTGTGGTCAACCACTTCAAGTCCAAGGGTTCTCCCTGCGATCCTATTGACAACGATCCCTTCCAAGGCAATTGCAACGGCAACCGCACCCGGGCCGCTCAGCAACTCTTGAGCTGGCTCGCCACCAATCCAACTGGCTCCACCGATCCGGATGTGTTGATTATGGGGGATCTCAACTCCTACGCTATGGAGGATCCGATCAAAACTCTGGAGGCGGGCGGGTTCATCAACCTCAATGGCTCCAACAGCTACTCCTTTAGCTTCCAAGGACAGTGGGGATCTCTGGATCATGCCCTGGCCAACAGCAGTCTGAGACCCCAAGTTACAGGCTCAGCTAAGTGGCACATCAACGCTGATGAGCCCGTGAGCTTGGACTACACCCTGAGCTTCAAGAGTCCCTCTCAGCAGAGCCTCTTCTACGCCAGCGATCCCTTCCGCTCTTCCGACCACGATCCGGTGCTCGTTGGCTTGAACCTGACTCCGGCCCCAACACCGACGCCGACGCCCACACCGACACCAACTCCTCCTTCCGTTAACCTGCCTTTGACTGAAGGCTTTGATAACTGCAACCCTGCTCCAGCCGGCTGGCAGATTGTGGATGTGGACGGCGACACCAGTCGTTCCTGGCGTTGTGTCAACTCCCTTGCCGAGGCCAACGCTTTCAACGGTCAGCAACCGGGTAATGACTGGCTGATCACTCCTCCTCTGAACCTGGCTTCCGTCAGCAACCCAGTTCTGACCTTCCGCAATCAGAGTTCTTTTAGCGATAACGGCCTTCCTCCTTCGCAACAACTAAGCGTTCTTTACTCCACCAACTACAGCGGTGCAGGCACTCCAGCGGCAGTGAATGCAGCCACTTGGACTGCTCTGACGATTCCCACTCTCTCTACGGGCTCTACGGGCAGCTTCGTCGACTCCGGCCCGATTTCTCTGGCTGGGATCCAGCCTTCCAACCGTGTTTACATTGCCTTCCGCTATCGCTCTTCTGGTACAGCTTCCGGCTCGGCCACTCGCTGGCGGGTGGATAGTGTCAACATCTCCGGGAACTAGGTGTGGGATCCCAGTGCCAACCTGAGTCTGATTGGCAGTGGCTGGGAAAGTGGATCTGCTTCCTCAGCCGTAACGCTCTCCTATGTGGTCTTGGCCGGGATCCACCGTTGCTCAGCGGGTTTCGAGCAGAGGGATTGACTTTTGGAGCACGGACTAAAGGGAGAGGAGCCGGGGGTGGTTGCCTTTGGCGGCACGGAGCGCTTAAGACACTTCGGGAGAAAAATGGTTGAGGATCCGGGGGGATTGCAATGTCCTCGTCTCAATCGAAATGACCTCATTATGGGATCCCAGCCTGGGCGCAGATGTGCCCCTGTCGGTCGAACAACGTCACCCGCAAGGGCAGGGATCGGCTGGCGTATTTCTGCACATAGCCTGCGGCTCGCTCCAGGATTTGACGGGCCAACTCCTGCATCACGGGTGCTGCCCAGCCAAGGCCATCCAGATAGTGCACCGCTGCCTCTACTGTCCGCAACTCCAGCACTTGCCGTGCCTGTTCTGCCGTTCCCCCACGCCGGATCAGGGCTGCCGCCAGAATTTCCAAGCGGGCATCGGCCACGTGGCTAGAGGTGGTGAAGATCCCCCCTGCCAGCTTGATCAGCTTGCCGTGGTAGCCGATCAAATGAATGGACTCCGCCCCCCGCAGCGCCGCTTCCACCAGCAACGGCCCTATCCAATTGGCTACTCGCAGGATCTGGTCTTCCGGGATCCCTTGCCCCAGCGCCACCTGCTGCCCATGGCTGCCCACGCAAAAGATCAAATGCTTGTGCCGCTCCAACTTTTGTTGCAGCTCTTGGCGGGCTTGCTCTAAGCTCTCAACACTTGAGGAAGGCTCCACCTCCGCCCGCGTTCCCAACAGGGCCAGCCCTTCCAGCACCCCAAAAGCGGCATTGGAGGTGCGCTCCGCCAGGAGCTTTCCTTCCGGCAAAATGATGCGCACCCGCAGGCGGCAGCCCTCTGGGATCCCGGGCAAAAGATTGATCTCAAACAAACGGCGGGCATAGGCATAAATGGCCGGGCTGCCATCGGTGCGTCGCCCCAGCCCTTCCCCGGCTTCCAAGATCAAGGGGGGATCCTCGGGATCCCTCTCCTCCAACCTCACCCAAGCCCAGACCGGTGTGTCGCGGGTGAGATCCAGGTGGGGGCCGGGATCCGAGCGGGTAATGGCCAGAGCTGTTGTCTTCTCCAAGGCAGCTACCTGCTCCACCGGGATGTGGATCCGAGCCTCAGGGGACTGGGGCTCAGCCTGCACCGCAATCGCCAAGCGCCCCCCTTCCTTCTCCAAAGGGATCCCCAGAAGGTGGTGAAGAGCAGCTCTGGCCGAAGCAACGGCGAAAACCGGCAAGGTATAGCCCCGCGGTCGGGATCCCTGAACAGCATCCTGCATCTGCACAGCTTTTTGCTTCGGAAATGGATGACCGGAAAACCAAAATCTCCGGAAAATGCACACCTCAATTGTGGCTTGTGAGAGAACCCAGGAGTTTCGGGGAACACCTCCCGGAAGCAATCGTTAAATGATCTGGGGGAAGAAGAGGGGATCCGAAATTTGCCTTTTTCAATGAAGGTAGTCGAAAACTGGGGCAGCTATGAGCGAAGCAGTGCAGCACTACCTTGAGCGTCTGGAGTCGCAAATACAGGAGCTAAAAGCTGCCATCGAGCGGATGCCCGAGCAGGTGGTGGCTGTTCTCCTGGCTACCCAGGAAGCCAAAAAAAACACCCCCGCCCCCTCCCGTTACAGCGTTCTAATCTCAGACTTGGTGGAAGATGGCAGCCACAACTTCCTGCTGGATGATGAACCCACCGTGGTGAGCAACCGCAGCATGGGGCATGAGCTGGCCCCCGAAGCCCAAATACAGCGCCTGAGTGCCCAGTTAACCGCTGCCTACAACCGCATTGCCGCTCTGGAAGAGCAGCTCTTGGCCCAGCGCTTGCAACACTAAACCAAACCGACAGTCGTCCGGACTAGTCTGGAAAGGCTTCAACGGGGAACAGCAGAGGGCTTGCCTTTGCGTTGCACATCCTGCATCTGGAAGCCGTGTTTGCGCAGCTCTTGATCCAGCACCAGCTCGTTTTCCACGTGATCCACAAACAACACGCCGTTGAGGTGGTCGATTTCGTGCTGGATCACCCGCGCCAGCAAATCGTCCGCTCGAAGGGTGCGGGGCCGCCCCGTTTCATCCTTAAACGAAACCACAATCCCTTCTGGGCGCACGACCTCGCAAAACACCCCCGGAATGCTTAGACAACCCTCCTGCCCGGCAACGGCCTCGCCAATGTACTCCCGGATCTCCGGGTTGATCAGCACCAGCGGTGGCACCTCCGGCTTATCGGGATAAAGATCCACCACAATCATGCGCTTGGGAATGCCAACCTGCGGAGCCGCCAGACCAATCCCATCAAAGCTGTACATGGTCTGCAGCATGTCCCGGGCAAGCTGGCGGATCTCGTCGTTGACCTGGCTGATGCGCTTGGCCGGCTGCCGCAGCACCTTGTCCCCCATGCGATAAATGCGCAGGGGCGGATGCTTCAGCTTCACTTTGGGAACGGCAACAGAAAGGGTAGCCACCATCTGGCAGATCTCACAGAATAACAGCAGGTATCAGGCCTGGATCCCTATTCTACATTCAGTCCCAGTTGCGCCGAAACCACTGTTGCCTAACTCTCTTCTCCTTTTTGATTTTGAAGAGGAGGTAGGGACCTGTTTGGGATGATCATGGCTCAGGGTTGCCGTCGCCAGCCTCTGGAAGTCGTTGGGCCTGTTGGTCAATTCCCTGCTTAAAGCCCAAGGCCACCAAAATATTGGAGAGGGTGAGAAAAGCCTCTGCCCCTCCATGCAAGGGATCCACATTGGCCAGGGAAGTGCCGTAGTGCATCTGAGCGTACAGCCCTGCCGGGATGCTGACGGCCACAAAAAGCAACAACAGCCAAAATCCAACCAAAGCCAAACGTGGGATCCGGCGCAGCCGCGACAGGAAGAATAAAAAGACCAAGTAAGGGAACAGAGAGAGGGCAAATAAACTGTTCATCGCCTAGTCGGGATCCCCCTTCTGTGCAGGCTCATCCACCCTTTCAGCCCGCCAAATGCGGTAAGCAGCCCAAGCCAAGGTGCAGTTGCCCAGCAAGGTGAAGCTGGCCTGTGCAGTGACCACCCAGTCCAACTTGGGGTCGTTGTCAAACCAGTGCCAGGTGATTGCGCACATTGCCCCCGACAAAGCGGGCAGCATCGCCCAGCTCAAACTTCGCCATTCGGGCTGGCCCACCCGCTCCCCAAATTGCCACACGAGCACAATAGCAGCGATCCACTCCAAGACGCTGGCAATGTGAATCCACCAGGTGGGAAGCGAAAGGGCGTGCATCAGGCGCTGAGGGAATGACGCAGCAGTTGGCGGTAAGTGGCCTCCTGCAACAGCATTTGCTTGTGCAGTTTGACCAAAATGTCTTTGGCCTGCTCGGGGCTCATGCGAGAAACCAAGGTCTCGAAAGCCCGCTGGCGAAATTGCTGCTCCAAAGAGAGCTCTAGCGTTTCATCCATCATTATCACCTCAGGGTGCTCAGGTAGAGAGGTCTGCAAAGAGTTCCAACAGCGCAGATCTGGCCAGGTAGTGCAAGCAGGATAATACATATCTTAACAAATCGCAACAACGTGACAAGATGCCGGATCTCGACGTGCCGGAAGGGAGCTTGGCCGAGGCGAGGGCAGAGAACCTCAACCCAGTGGCAGAAAAAGTACAGGCCCGTCAAGTTGGACAAAGGTGCATTTTGGATGGGGAAGGGGGAAGATTTTCCGGCAGGGATCCCTTTACATCCCGTCATGTTCGGCGATTCGGCAGGGCTCCATGATAGAAGTGAAGTACTCTGGAGCTTTGTTGCCACCCTTGCTGATTGGTGACTTACTTTGCTTGAATTGCTATGACCATTTTTGTGGGGAACCTAAACTATAAAGCCTCAACAGAAGAACTGAAAGCTTTCTTCCAGCAGAGGTGGAACGTTAAGTCGGTTACAATCCCGATAGACCGAGAAACCGGGCAGACACGAGGCTTCGCGTTTGTGGATCTGGCAACCGAGGCCGAGGAAGATGAAGCTATTGAGAGCGCGAACGGGCAAGAATTCATGGGTCGGCCTTTGCGTTTGGATCGAGCCAGGCCCCGCCGCCAAGCCTAAGCAAAGATTGTTCAACCCTGGGTTTGCCATTCTGGACAACCAAAGGACTCCGTCCCGCTAACGCGAACGGCAAGGTTTATCCCAACAGATGGGAGAGCTGCAAAGTCTCCAAGAGCGCCCAAGATGGTAAGGTTGCTACATCTTTCCGACATTCATCTGGGCAGTGGTCTTGCCTACGGCCACATTAACCCAGCTACCGGCCTGAATACCCGTTTGGAAGATTTTGTAGCTTCTTTGCGCTTGTGCATTGACCATGCTCTCAACCAAGCGGTGGATCTGGTGTTGTTTGGGGGCGATGCTTTCCCCGATGCGACACCCCCCCCTCTCCATCAAGAGCTTTTTGCCCAGCAGTTTCGCCGCTTGGCCGATGCTGGGATCCCAACCGTCCTGTTGGTGGGCAACCACGATCAGTACGGGCAGGGACAGGGAGGCAACAGCCTGGCTATCTACCGCGCTTTGGGGGTCTCAGGCTTTATTGTGGGGGACAGACTGGAAACTCATCGGATCGAAACTCGCGGTGGCCCGGTGCAGGTGACCACTTTACCTTGGCTGAGTCGCTCTGCTCTACTCGCCCAACAGGAAAGCTTGGCGCTTGAAGGGGAAATCCTCGCGCATCAGCTCCTGCAGCGCCTCCGCCTAGCCCTAGAAGGGGAGATCCGCACCCTGCAGCCAGGGATCCCGGCGATTTTGTTGGCTCACGTCATGGTGGAGACAGCCCGCTACGGAGCAGAACGCCATCTTTCGGTGGGCAGAGGATTTACGGTGCCCCTTTCGCTGCTGGCTCGACCTGCCTACCAATATGTTGCCTTGGGGCATGTCCACCGTCACCAGGTGCTGTGTCGGGATCCCTTGATGCTCTATCCCGGCAGCATTGAGCGGGTGGATTTTGGCGAAGAAAAAGAGGAAAAAGGCTGTGTGCTGGTGGAAGTCACCCCTACGGGGGCCAGCTATGAATTTTTGCCCCTGCCAACCCGTACCTTTCACACCATTCGCCTGGATCTGAGCGCAGATCCACCCCAGCAGGCGCAGTCCAAGCTGCTGGCCGCCATCGCCAAGGCCCCCGTGGCCGGCTCCATCCTGCGGTTGATCTACCGCATACGCCCCGACCAGCTAGACTGCATTGATGAGCGGGCTTTGCACAACGCTCTTGCCCCTGCTTTTAGCTACACCATCGCCCCAGAAGTGGTCAGCCCCAGCCGTATCCGTTTGCCGGGCTTGGATCCCAACCGACTTGAGCCCCTGACGGCTCTGGAGCAGTATTTGGCCAACCGCAGCGATCTGGCCCCCTTGCACAACGATTTGCTGGCCGCCGCCCGTCAGTTGTTGGAGGAATATGCGGATCCCTTGCAGGACTGGGATCCCAACTGGGAGGAGCCGGGAGCTTCAAGCCCTGCCTCAGCAGAAGAGGAGCAGTTGCCTTTGTTTTGAGATGCTCCCTTTGTCGCCTCAGGGTTCGTAGGGGTGGGGATTGGGGATCCCTGTACGAAGAAATCAGGACAGGAGTGCTCGCCAAAGCTGCGGGCTCCTCAAGTTTCAAGTGATCTGAATCACTTCGAAATGGCAAAAAGCAACACAAACTGGGAATCGGGTTGAAGACGTTGGCAACGACGGCATCAGCTCACTCACAGGGAACTGACTCAGACTGGTAGACCTCACACTGCCAGTCTTTTTTTGTTTAGGGCCTGGGGGCTGTGAAGTCGCAGCGAGCGGGGGATCCCTTTCATAATCATTCACAAGATTCTTATCTTTATCTCCATAGAGGTCTGTTATCAAAAGACAAATAACCATCTGTTCTCGGCAAAGGCTACCAATTTGGTAAGTAGCCGTCAAGTGTGCCGAGTGTATAGAAGGTTGGTTCTTGGAGCATTTATTTTCTTGCAACAAGGGGTAATCTGTAGGAACGGCATACCTTGAGGAAGTAGGTTCTATGAACAGCATACTTTGGTTTCTCCTAATCGGAGCCCTAGCAGGTTGGCTGGCAGGAAATATCCGACGCGGCTATGGCTTTGGCTTGATAGGCAACATAATTGTTGGTGTTTGCGGGGCATTTTTTGGAGGATTCCTCTTCGATTTACTTGGCCTGTCGGCTACGGGCCTGTTGGGAAGCTTGTTGATGGCCACGATTGGGGCTTTGGTTTTGTTGGCGTTAATTAGCTTTGTTCGTCGGGCTTGATCTTTAAGATGGCCCGCAAGGGCTTGTGTTTCCGTTGGGATCTTGATCGAACATTTACCGGAGAATTTTTATGAGCATTCGTGTTCTTTCGGCAGCGATGATTGGCTTAGCCATCCCCAGCTTGGGTCTGTTGACAATGCCATCTGCTTCTGCCCAGCACTTGTTTGATTTGGGAGTGCGCCAACTGCAGCCGGGCACCATCATTCCCGTCCAGAGCTTCAAGGGAGAAGAGCCCCAGTACTTCAGTCCCAACAGCACCCACCCACTTACCCTGCGGGTAGCCCAGGACATCTACAACGGCAGCGGCCAATTGGCGATTCCAGCAGGCAGCGAGGTGCGAGGCAGCTTGCGACCGACTCAGGGAGGGGCCAGGTTCTTCGGCACGGCTTTGATTGTCAATGGGCGACTTTACTCGGTACAGATGTCTTCTGATTTGATCCACGACGACAAAGACCCGCGCCACTATTCTGCCGAAGCGATTGCTCAAGATGCAGCCATTGGTGCTGTGGGGGGTACGGTGCTGGGCTTGCTCACAGGAGGCGTTTCTGCCTTAGGGGTCATTGGCGGAGCCGGAGCCGGAGTGGCGGTGGGCAATATCACAGCACCTCAAGTCGTGGTGTTGCGCCCTAACCAAACGATTAACTTGGCTTTGGACAGTCCGGTGCGTCTGTGATCGACAAATTTTTGATCTGGTTTTGATTTGGTTTGATCTGGAAGCAAAAAGGATCCCGGTTTTAGGCCGGGATCCCTGTTTGGTTTTAGGGATTTTTTCGAGGAACACCACCTTCAGTGCAAGTAGGTGTAGGCCCGCAGATTGTCTTCAAAGTGCCGTTGCAAGGCGCGGGCCTGGGATAGGCTGATCTGCCCCCGTTGTAGGGCGGCTTCGGTGGCGTGGTGGAGGGTCTCCACCAGATCTTCGCTGTTGTACTGCACCCAGCTCAGCACTTCGCCAATGGTGTCCCCCTTGATGACTTGGGAAACGTGGTAGCCGCCGGGGCGGGAGCGGATATGCACCGCGTTGGTATCGCCAAACAGGTTGTGCAGATCTCCGAGAATCTCCTGGTAAGCGCCCCCCAGAAACACCCCCAGCAGGTAGGGATGTCCGTTGGGGTCGTGCAGCGGCAAGACCGAGGTGATCTGCCCATCTTCGCCGAAGAAGCGGTTGATCTTGCCGTCGCTGTCGCAGGTCAGATCCGCCAGGGTGGCCCATTGGCGTGGCTCCTCATCCAGACGATGAATCGGCATGATGGGGAAGACCTGGTCGATGGCCCAGCTATCCGGCAGGGATTGGAATAGAGAGAAATTGCCGTAGTAGATGCTGGCCAGCATCTCGTCCAGATCCAAGAGATCCACCGCCACCGGATGCCCCGCTTGGTGCTGCTCGTAGGCCAAGGTGCAGATCTTGTCGGAGCAGTTCCAGAACAGCCGCTCCACTTCAGCTCGCTCCTGCAAGCTGAGGGATCCCTCGGTGAACTGACGCAGAGCAGCCTCCTTCAGCTCCTGACAACGGCGGTAATTGACCACCAGAGTATCGGGCTGGATTTGGTAGTAAAGCTGGTTTAGCTTCTGGATCACCTCCGCATCGGAAGTGAGCTGGGTGGGCATCGGGTAGGGGCTGGCAGCGTTGACATCTTGCACGTCAAACACCAGCACCGACTGGTGGGACATCAGGGCGCGTCCGCTTTCGGTCACCAGTACCGGCGGCTGGATCCCGTGGGGTTCTAGGGCGGTGAGCACGGTCTGCACCACGGTGGCGGCGTAGTCCTCCATGCTGTAGCTCTGGGAAAAAGGATTGGGGGACTGGGATCCGTCGTAATCAACCCCCAAGCCGCCGCCGATATCCAGGTAGCCCATGGGGGCCCCCAGCTTGGTGAGTTCGATGTAGATTTGGCTGGCTTCCCGCACGGCTCGTCCATGCACGCTCACCATCGAGATCTGGGAGCCGATGTGGTAGTGCAACAGGCGTAGACAATGCAGCTTGCCCGCTTCCCGCAGCCGTTCCACCACTTGCAAAATCTCGGTGGCCGTGAGGCCGAACTTAGCCCGATCCCCAGCCGAGGTGCCCCAGCGCCCGCTCCCTTGGGCCGAGAGTTTGGCCCGCACCCCCAAGATGGGGTCGATGCCCAGTTGGTCGGCAGCCTGCAGCACCAGCTCCAGCTCTTGCAGCCGCTCCAAAACGATGATCGGGGTGCGCCCCAGCCGCTGGGCCAAGAGAGCCGTCTCCATAAAATCCCGGTCTTTGTAGCCGTTGCAGATCAGCAAAGCCCCGGGAGTATCCAGCAAAGCTAGGGCAATCAACAGCTCCGGCTTGGATCCCGCCTCCAGGCCAAAGTGGTAGGCGCGACCGTGCTTCACCACTTCCTCCACCAGGTGGCGCTGCTGGTTCACCTTAACGGGGTAAACCCCCCGATAGACGTTGGGGTAGCCAAAGCGCTGGATGGCCTGCTGAAAGCTCTCGCAAATCCGCCGCATGCGGTCGGCCACGATCTCGGGAAAGCGAATCAAGAGGGGCAACTGCAGGCCCCGCGCCACCAGATCCATCACCAAGTGGTACAGGTCAATGCCCGGTTCCTGCTGCTGTAAGCCCTGTGGGGTCACCTCCACATGACCGGCGGCGTTGATACGGAAGTAGGGATCCCCCCAACCTGAGATGCGATAGAGCTTTTCGCTGTCTCGCAGTGTCCAGGGAGAACGAGTCAAAGTCGGCATAGTAGTCCCCCAGATACCGAGATGTGAACAGCGCAGGATTTCTGCACAGAATCCACAATATATTGCCCTATTCCAGAATATGTCAAGGTTTTTCCAATGCGGGGGGACTCAGGCCCAAAAACCGCTAAGCCTTGCCAGACAAGGGTTTAGCTTGAGGATCTCTATTCAACTGCCGCAGAAGTCATCTCGCTCAATCTCTTGTTTGCGCTGTTTTTCTTTGTTTTTCTCTTGAATTCTCCATTTTCTGTCTTTCCTTTCTGGACTTGGGTTGGATCCTGAGTTTTGCTGGGAAGCGTAGCGAGGAATACGGGGATGGCGCAGAGGGAAAGACAGCCACCTGGGGAAAGTGGGCCACGCACGGGATCCCAAGAGCTCTCGCCGGCAACCCTTGACAGGGCCCCGTGGGCAAGACAAGGATCGGGGCGGTGACCTCGGAGAACCTGAACCATGGCTCAACTGCCCCGCTTCCGTCGCCGAGAAGTGTTGCTTTCTTTATTGGCCACCGGCGCTACCTTGAGCGCCTGCCAAAGGGGATCCCGTTCTGACCAACCCAGGGGCAGGGATCCCGTTCCTGCCTCCGGCAGCCAGTCCTCCGACAAAGTTTTGCTGATCAACGGGGCCGGGTCCACCTTTCCGGCTCCTCTTTACTTGCGCTGGTTTTCCGATTACCGCCAGGTGGATCCCAAGGTGGAGATCAATTTCCAACCGGTGGGCAGCGCCGCTGGGATCCGGCAATTTATTGACCAGACAGTGGACTTTGCCGCCAGTGATGTGGCCATGACCGATGCCGAGATCGCCGAGGTGAAGCGGGGTGTGGTCATGATCCCGATGACCGCAGGCAGCATTGCCGTAGGCTACAACCTGCCGGGGATCCCTTCTGGACTCAAGCTGTCTCGACCCGTTTTGGTGAAGATCTTTCGCGGCCAAATCGACCAGTGGCGGGATCCGGAGATCCTGGCCCTGAACCCGGAGCTAACCATTCCCGATCTGCCCATCACCGTCTGCTACCGCTCCGATGGCAGCGGCACCACCGATACCTTTACCCGCCACCTGGCGGCCATCGATCCGGCTTGGGCCTCGGAAGTCGGTGCTGGCATGTCGCTGGAGTGGCCGGTGGGCATTGGGGTGAAAGGCAACGAGGGCATGAGCGCCCAAATGCTTCTCAGCGAAGGGGTGATCGGCTACGTGGAGTCGGTCTATGCCCGCGAGCTGGATCTGTCGGTGGCAGCTCTGGAGAACCGCCGCGGCGAGTTCATTCTCCCCTCCCCGGAAGCCTCGGCCCTGGCCTTGAGCGAAATTGAGCTGCCGGAAAACCTGCGGGCTTTTGTGCCGGATCCCGCTGGCCCTGGAGCGTATCCCATCGTCACCTACACCTGGATCCTGACCTACCGCCGGTACTCGGATCCCGCCATGGCCGCCGCCCTGCAAGCTGTGCTCCGCTGGGCCCTTACCGAAGGACAAGCCCTGGCCGAGGAGATGGGCTACCTGCCCCTGGCCGCAACCGTTGTGAACCGCGGCCTGGAGGCGCTGCAGCTTATCCAGAGCTAGCCTGGCAGCAGTCCCCCAAGAGTTGCCAATAGCTGCCAACCCAGGCCATACCCCAAGCGGCACCGAAAGCAAGGCTGCTGCAGGTACGGAGATCCGTAACCGGTCTGCCCTTCAGCCCCGAGAAATGGGCGGCATTCTCGCCCTGGCCTCGCCAACCAGCTGGTTAGGATCGACCCAGGAAGTGACCAAGCATCTGCCGGATTTTCACAGATTGGCTGCCCAAGCTACTTCACACAGGCTGGCGGCGGTAACCGAAGCAATGTACTCAAGAAGAGGAGAATAAGGAGCCGATGGGAAAAGTTGTAGGAATTGACCTGGGCACAACCAACTCGGTTGTCGCCGTAATGGAGGGGGGTGTCCCCACCGTCATCGCCAATGCTGAGGGTACTCGCACCACACCCTCGGTGGTCGCCTTCACCAAAGATGGAGAGCGCCTGGTGGGCCAAATGGCCCGCCGCCAAGCGGTGCTCAACCCGGAAAACACGTTTTACTCGGTTAAGCGGTTCATCGGTCGTAGGTACGATGAGCTGAATGCCGATTCCAAGCGGGTCTCCTACCAGGTGCGGCGGGACGAGCGGGGCAATGTCAAACTGTACGCACCCCGCCTGAACAAGGAATTTGCGCCGGAAGAGATTTCGGCCATGGTGCTGCGCAAGCTAGCGGATGATGCCAGCCGCTACCTGGGCCAGCCGGTCACCCAAGCGGTGATCACGGTTCCTGCTTACTTTAATGACTCGCAGCGGCAGGCCACCAAAGATGCGGGCCGCATTGCCGGTTTGGAAGTGCTGCGCATCATCAACGAGCCGACAGCAGCCTCTTTGGCCTACGGCTTGGACAAGCGCAACAACGAGACCATCCTCGTCTTCGACCTGGGCGGCGGCACCTTCGACGTGTCCATCCTGGAAGTGGGGGATGGTGTTTTCGAGGTGAAATCCACCAGCGGCGATACGCAGTTGGGCGGCGATGACTTCGACAAGAAGATCGTCGATTGGATGGCCGAGCAGTTTAAGCAAATGGAAGGGATCGACCTGCGGCAAGACCGGCAGGCGCTGCAACGGCTAACGGAAGCTGCGGAAAAAGCCAAGATCGAGCTGTCCAGCGTTTCCGAAACCACCATCAACCTGCCCTTCATCACTGCCACTGCCGATGGGCCCAAACACCTGGAGCTGAAGCTCTCCCGCGCTCAATTTGAACACCTCTGTGCCGACCTGCTGGAGCGCTGCAAGGGGCCGGTGGAACAAGCCCTGCGGGATGCCAAGCTCACCAAGGCCGACATCAACGAAGTGGTGCTGGTGGGGGGATCCACCCGCATTCCGGCGGTGCAGCGGCTGGTGAGGGAGCTGCTGGGCAAAGAACCCAACCAAAGTGTCAACCCCGATGAGGTGGTGGCGGTTGGGGCGGCCATCCAAGCGGGTGTGCTGGCGGGCGAAGTCAAAGACGTGCTGCTGCTGGATGTCACCCCCTTGTCCTTGGGGGTGGAAACCCTGGGCGGTGTGGCCACCAAGCTCATCCCGCGCAACACCACCATCCCCACCCGCAAGTCGGAGATCTTCTCCACTGCCGAAGATGGGCAGACCTCTGTGGAAATCCACGTGGTGCAAGGGGAGCGGGAGCTGGCCCGCGACAACAAATCTCTGGGCCGCTTCAAGCTGGACGGGATCCCGCCGGCCCCCCGCGGTGTGCCGCAGATCGAGGTCACCTTCGACATCGACGCCAATGGCATCCTCAAGGTGACGGCCAAAGACAAAGGCAGCGGCAAAGAGCAGAGCATCTCCATCACCGGCGCCTCTACTTTGGATAGCAAAGAGGTGGAGCGCATGATTGCTGAGGCAGAAAAATACGCTGCCGAAGACCGGGCCCGCCGGGAGAAAATTGAGCGCCGCAACAAGGCCGACTCGCTGGCCTACCAAGCCGAGCGGCAGTTGAAGGAGTTGGGCGACAAGATCTCCTCCAGCAAACGCAGCCAAATCGAGACTCTGGTGCGAGAACTGCGGGAGGCCATCCAGCGGGAGGACGACAGCGCCATCCAGAGCAAAGAGCGGGAGCTGCAAGAGGCTCTCTACGCCATGAGCAGCGAGCTGTATCAACAGCCGGGGGCCTCCTCTGGCCCCACTCCCGGCTCAGGGAAAACCTCCGGCGGCAGCGATGATGTGATCGATGCCGACTTCACCGAGAGCAAGTGACTGCTCAGGGATCCCTCCGTGGGCTGCGGGCCCAGGGCGGATCCCGCCCTTACTTGTAGCGCCGATAATGAGGAGGGACGGGATGGGCGATGGCGTCTAGCCCGCCTCCTCATTTTCTTCAGTAGGTCGGAGGGAAGGAGCCCTTGCCGGGGACGCCTAGCCTCGTGGTTTTCTGCCCACTCTCAGCGATTTGCCTGCGGACGCCTCCATGCAAAACTTTAAGGACTACTACAAGATTTTGGGGGTCAGCAAAACGGCCACTGCCGATGAGGTGAAACAAGCCTATCGGCGCCTAGCCCGCAAGTATCACCCAGATGTCAACCCCAACGACAAAGCGGCTGAAGAGAAATTCAAAGACATTAACGAAGCCTACGAAGTTCTCTCGGATCCCAGCAAGCGCAGGCAATACGACCAATTTGGCCAATACTATCAGCAGGGCGGGTTTCGCTCCAGCCGCGATGCCTACACCTACAGCAGCAGCCCCTTCAGCCAAGACTTTGGGGGGAGCGGATTTGGGGGGAGTGGCGTCGATTTCAGCCAATTTGATGATTTTCAAGACTTCATCGATCAACTGCTGGGCCGGGTGCGCAGCCAAACCACAGACCGCAGCAGCGGATTTTCGGGATCCAGCGGCAACACCAGTTACGATGCTGAGGCCACCATCCAGATCAGCATTCCAGAAGCTTTTGAGGGGGGCAAGCGTCGCCTGCGGGTGGGCGGGGATCGCGTGCTCGAGGTAAACATCCCGCCGGGAATTACGCCAGGGAAGCGGATTCGCCTGCGCGGCCAAGGCCACCCCAACCCCAACGGCGGTGCCGGTGATCTGTACCTTAAAATTGAGCTGAAAGACCACCCCTTCTATCGCCTAGAGGGATTCGACGTTTACTGCGATCTGCCCATCAGCCCCAGCGAAGCGGTTTTGGGCGCCCAGGTGGAGGTGCCCACCTTGGATGGGGTGGTGAAGCTGCGGATCCCACCTGGCATGCAGCCGGGGCGAAAGTTGCGGCTGGCGGAAAGGGGATTTCCCAAAGGCAACGGAGAACGGGGGGATTTTTACGTGGTGGTGCAGATCCATTTGCCCACCCAGATCTCCGAAGAAGAGCGAGAACTTTACGAAAGGCTGCAGCGGGTTCAATCCTACGATCCCCGCGCCACCCTTAAGCTCTAGCATTGATATTCTCCCACGGCCAAAGCCTCAAGATTCTTGACAAGCGCTCCGCGCCGCCTGAAAGCAGGAAGCCGCCCTTCTAGCTTGCTTCCGGTAGCGGTAGGGCGGGGCTGGAGGCCCAGCCTTGGGGTCAAGATGGGGTCCTGCTGGAATCTGGTTGCGTCGGCGGGACGGGAGCTGCATTTGCTTCCAGAGGTTCCTGACGAGAGCATCCCTGGCTCCATTGCAGTTGCCGCAGGATCCCGCGCAACAAGGCCACCTCGGCTACGGTCAGGCCGGCTCGCTGGAACAGGGCGCGAAACTTGAGCATTTTGCGGCGGGCTGTGTGGGGGCGCAGGTAGCCAATCTGCAGCAACAGCGCTTCCAGGTGAGCGAAAAAGCCTTGCAGCAGCTCGAAGGAGGCAAGCCTTTGCGGTGAGGGCACAGGAGGAGCGGGAGAAGGGCTCTCGCAGGCAAGGGTGTACAGCTCATAGCAACAAATGGCCACGGCTTGGGCCAAGTTCAAAGAGGGATAGGTCGCATCGGTGGGGATCTGGATCTGGTGATGGCAGAGGGCCAGCTCCTCGTTGCTCAAGCCGCGATCTTCGGGGCCAAACACGAGGGCAGCAGGGCCGGCGGCCAGCAGGGCAGGGAAGGCTTGGCGAGGAGACTGAATTTGCCATTCGGGTGGGTAGGTTTGGCTGCGTCCCGTTGTCCCGAAAACCTGCACACACCCTTGCAGGGCTTCGGGCAAGGTATGCACCTTCTGGGCTTGGTGGAGCAAGTCCGCCCCATGCACGGCTGCGGTGAGCGCCTCGGCATCCAGGGGATCACATTGGGGATCCACCAGCACCCATTGCCTGAGGCCCATGTTTTTCATGATGCGAGCAACAGCGCCCAAATTGCGTGGCCCAGCCGGCTGCACCAACACAAGCCGCACCTGCGCCAGTTGTTCAGGGCCAGAGTGGGTTGACATACTCCATGCCCTAAAGAGCAAGGATTCTTGACGCTTCACAGACCGATGCCAGCAAGCTGGTCTTACTAGGACTCCGTCCCGCTGGCGCGAACAGTCTCCACATCCGTTCTAGAGTCGGGCGCTCGCCTTGGCGGCGCGGAGCGCTTTGCCCCATCCCGACTTGCTCTATGCTTCGGGAAGCATTCCCATCCCGGTCGTGGACTGTGCCACAACCGTCGCAGACCACCACCCGAGTAGCTAGGTCAAGCTTGCCCCAATGCCAGCCACACTTCGAACAGTGCTGACTGGTTGCTGCCCAGCGGTCAATGACCCGCACTTCCCTGCCGTACTTGCCCCCTTTTGCCTCGCACAAAGCGCGAAACATCCCCCACCCTTGCCTGCTAATTGCCCTGGACAGTTTGCGGTTTTTCAACATCCCACTTACATTCAGGTCTTCCAAACAAACCACTTGGTTTTCGCTGATGAGCTTGGTAGACAGCTTGTGCAGGAAGTCCAACCGCAGGTCAGCAAGGCGACGGTGCAACTTGGCCATCCTCAGCCTTGTCCGCTCCCACCGCTTTGACCCTTGGACCCGTCTGGCCAATGGCTTTTGCAACTGAGCGATGCGCCGGTACAAAGGCTCATCGTTGGGGCTGTGGTACTGAGCTCTGTTACTTACAGCGGCAACGGTTTTGATGCCCAAATCCACCCCAACGCTGGGAGACTGAGCAGGAACACGCATAGGCTCCACCTCTACGACGAAGCTAACAAAGTACCGCTCCGCGCAGTCCTTGATTATGGTTACAGAGCTTGGTTGACTTGGCAGCGGACGGCTCCAGATAGGCTGGATAGTTCCTATCTTGGCGAGATGCACACGCTCCCCTTTCAGGGAAAAGCTATTGGCCACTAAAGTCAATGACTGCTTTGATTGTTTCTTCTTGAAGTGTGGAAAACCTCCTTTGTTCTCAAAAAAACGCCGGTACACTTGGTCTAAGTGCCTCAAGGATTGCTGTAGGGCAACACTGGATACCTCCTTGAGCCATGCCACTGATTGCTTTAACCCTGTCAGCCGCTTTGACAAAGCGTTGTACCCTGGATACTTGCCAACGGCTTGGCAGTGGGCCAGGGCCTCGTTCCAGACAAACCTGACACAACCGAATACTTTGGCTAGGGCTTGCTTCTGTTGGTCTGTAGGGTAGAACCTATACCTATAGCGGGCTTGCATGGGTTGAAGTTAGGTTGGCGCGTCATCTTAGCATATGGGATTAAGGAGAGACCGCAACAGCGTTTCCAGCTTGCAAGCGCACTTGGTGTTTGTCACCCAATACAAACGCAGGATACTAAGGTTTGGACTTAATTGCGGCAGCATTTAAGAGCGTTGCCCAATCGATGGATTTTGGGATTTTAGAGTTTAACGGTGGAGCAGACCATGTTCATCTTTTGATTTTCTACCCACCTAAGTGGTCTTTTTCCAGATGGTTAACGCCCTCAAGGGAGTCTCCAGCCGCAGGTACGGGCAGGCTAAGTTTCCCAAGCCCTACGGCAAAACCGCCTTGTGGAGTCCTAGCTACTTTGCATCAGGTGTGGGTGGTGCTCCCCTGCAAGTCTTAGTTGCCTACATTCAAAACCAAGAAGAGCCGCCCTGTCGCGTCAGCGGGCCCTAGGCCTTAAGGGCGGGGTTTTAGACCCAGTTTTCTGATAAAAGACTGTTAACACAAACGCTCTCAGTGCAGAGCCATCGTCAGCAGCCCCTGCTGCCCCAGCAACACCTCCCGCAACAGGGTAACCAGGCCCACCCAAACCACAGGGGCCATGTCCACACCTCCCAGCGGCGGGATCAGGCGGCGGGTCGGGCGTAACAGAAACTCCGTCAGGCCGACCACCAGCGAGTAGGGCAACCGGGAAGTATCCAGTTGTGGATACCACGACAGAAAGATGCGCAGCACAAACAAGATGGTGTAAAGCGCCAGCAGCGGGCCAAGCACCCAGGCAGTGAATATCGGCAGCATAGATTTTGCAGCAACCAGGCTTTAGGGAATACTCTGGATCCATTCTGCTCTGGCTGGGAGCAACCTGTCGGGATCCCGAAGATGCTCTGGGGAATGCAGACGCTCGGCCCGAGTCAACCCACAACTTTTTTGGACTTTAACTGCGTTCCCGAATATTCCCGAAAATAGCCTTGCCGCAGGGCGGCAACCGTGAAGACTAGCGTCATAATAGTCGTATCTTGCTGGACTTCGGGCAGGGATCCCATGCAGGGAAAACTACAAGAGATCGATATCCGCAGCATCCTTCAGCTCATCGAGCTGGGCCAGCGCACCGGTGAGCTTTTCGTAGAGGCCAGCCCCTCTGCCTACTGGTTTGTCTTTTTCCTGAATGGACGAATCATCTACGCCTCTGAAGCAGAAGGGAACATCGCCCGCCTCAAAGACTACTTGCGCCGGTTCAAGGTGGAAGCTGCCCTTGAGGAAATTCAAATTCCCCACAAAGCTGCAGTCAACGCTCCCGAATACAACCGCCTCTGGTCTTTGCTGGAAAGCCACAAGCTCAACCCCAACCAGGGCAAGCAAATCCTGCTGGGCATGGTGCGGGAAGTCCTCTTCGACCTGCTCAGCCTCCACCAGGGTTCCTTCATTTTTGAGGCCGGATCCCCCCTGGCCCCCCAATTGACCACCTTCCCCGTTACCCCCCTGCTCACCGAGATCGTAGCCCAAGTGCAGGAGTGGAAAAAGCTGCACCCCTACATCCAAGCTCCCAACCAAGCTCCCACCATCGTCAACCCCCTGCCGCTCCAGCAAAACCTGCCCGCCCCCGTCTTCAAAGCCCTGAGCGAGTGGTCAGACGGCAAAACCAGCATTCGCCAGATGGGTCGCTACCTGGGTCGAGACACCCTGGCGGTGGCCAAGGCCATCTATCCCTACGTCCGCCAAGGGGCCATTCAACTGTCCGAGCCCGTCTTGATCGCGGAGCCCAAGCCCAGCCGTCCCCTCAAACCCAGCGATAAGCCCAGCCACATCCTTTGCATCGACGACTCCATGGCCATCCAAAAAACCGTAGAGTTCATCCTGCAAAACGAGGGCTACCAGGTTACCACCATCGGCAATCCTCTCAAAGCGCTGGGACAGGTGTTTCTTCTCAACCCCGACATGATTCTCTGCGATGTGGCCATGCCCAAATTGGATGGGTATGAGCTGTGCGCCATGTTGCGCAAATCCAGCCAGTTCCGCGAAACCCCCATGATTATGCTGACCGGCAAGGATGGTTTTACCGACCGGATTAAGGCCCGCATGGCCGGAGCGAACGAATTTTTGAGCAAACCCTTTGCGGAAAAGGAGTTGTTGACCATTGTCGAATCCTACGTGGGCCCTCCCCCCAAACGGGGCGGTGGCGAATAGGCGTTGGGGTAGCCAAAATGTTGGCACAGAAGACTATAGGCGAAGTACTGGACAGAAGAGTGGCCTCACCGAAACAATAGGGGTAGCATGGCCGGCCCGGAGCCAGGGAGCCAGGTGAGGTTACAAGAGCAAACCTCAGTCAAAGCAGCCCGACGGTTGCGCGGGAGTGCAAAAGGAGCAAGACGGCGATGAGCAAAGTGCTGGTGGTGGATGACAACCGTACCTACCTGGAGACCATTTCCAGCTTGCTTTCCGAGAACGGTTTGGAAGTCTCCACAGCAACAGACGGCGTAGAGGCAATGGAGTGCATTCGCCAGCAGAAGCCTGATGTGGTGGTGCTGGATATTGTCATGCCGCGCATGAACGGCTACGAGGTATGCCGGGAAGTGAAGGGGGATGAAAGTACCAAACACATTCGCATCGTCATGTGTTCCACCAAAGACCAGACCTTTGATATCGAGTGGGCCAGGCGCAACCAGGCGGATGCCTATGTAACCAAGCCCTTTAAGCCCCAAGAGCTCCTGGCGACCATCAAACATCAATTGCGGGAGATGAATCGGAAATGAGTCGCGTTTTGGTGGTGGAAGATAGCCAATCCCAGCGGGAGATGATCAGCAAGCTGCTGCAGGAAAACGGCTTCGAGGTGATGACTGTGGAAGACGGGGTGGAGGCCGTAGAGGCGGTGAAGCAAAACAAACCCGACCTGATCGTGCTGGACATCGTCATGCCGCGCATGAACGGCTATGAGGTGTGCCGTCTTCTCAAGGCCGACCCTCTCACCCAAAAAACGCCCATCGTCATGTGTTCTTCCAAGGGCGAAGAATTTGACCGCTACTGGGGGATCCGCCAGGGAGCGGATGCCTACATTGCCAAACCTTTCCAGCCACAGGAACTGGTGGGTACGATTAAGCAATTACTGAGAGGCTGAGAGCTGCCCCTTCTGCTTCCGCGCCTTTCGGTAGGTCCTGAGAACGACTCTGCGTTTTAAGCAGGGAGGGGGGCGGGATCAACAGTCCACAAGACTATCCATGCGGGGGAGCATCATGCTAGGGGATCTGGATTTATTGATGGGGGATGAGACCCAAGAGTTGCGGGAGATGGAGGCTCCCGAAGGTGAGCTATTCCTAAAGTTCAAGATTGCCACCGGGGAGGAATTCGCGCTGCCAGCGGTATCGGTTGTGGAGGTGATGAGCATTGGCCCAGAGAAAATCACCCCCATGCCCAATGTCGCTCCGGTTTTGCTGGGCACGCTGAATTTGCGGGGCGAGATCGTCTGGGTTGCGGATCTGGGGCAGTTTTTGGGGATCAGCCCGCCCCTGAACATCGACCGAGCCGAGATTCCTGTGGTGGCCGTAATGGATCAACAGGATTTGCTGATGGGCTTGGCTGTGGATTTAATTGTAGGCATGGAGTGGCTGAAGACTGAATTGGTGCGGCCTGCCCTCACGGCTCCTGAGTCCATGGCTCCTTTTTTGCGAGGGGAATGGGTGGTGCCCGGAACGGGATCGCGCTTGCCATTGCTGGATCAGTCGGCCATCCTGCGATCCAATCGTTGGGGTTGACAAGCGGCCCCCTGTGAGTTCGGCGAGAGGAAAGTGTATAGTTCCTATCAAAGATCCAAGCTGACTCCATTCACAATGGGGAAAGCTGGACTGATGCTATCCCCTGCTGATGCGTAAGGGTGAGATTGCATAGTGGCCAAACCTTGAGAGGGCGGCAGAAAAGTGCATTCTTGACCGAATGGGGGCAGAAGGAGAGATAGCCTGCATCTATTATTCTAAGAGGTTCTGAGGTGTTGGGGGCGTTCCGTTTGCATCTGTGTTGAAGCGTGAACAGAGGTAGCCAAGCAGTGAAGGGAGGATCCATGGTTCCGAGCGCGAACAGTCAGAGAGACTACACCGATGCGGTGGCCGCCTTTTGGCAGGGAGACTACGTCCAGGCGGTGCGGTTGTTCAACCAAGTGGCTGCTGCTCAACCGCAAGATACTGCTGTCAAGCTGCTGCTGGCTTCAGCACAAAAACAAGCTGGGCAGTTGTTGGAAGCTCGCCAAACCTACAACACCATTTTACAGACGGCCAGCGATCCCGATGAGCTGGAGTCGGCCCGGAAGGGTCTAGAGGAGCTGTTGCAAATGGCGCCGGAGCTGGCGGACATTTCCGATTCCCCAAGAGCGGACGAGTTTCGCCCTCAAGATGAGTTTGCACCTGGGTCGGATGCCTTTTCGGAAGAGGCTTTCCCTGCTGCCGATCCCTTCTTGCAGTTCGAGGGGATGGGGGAAGAAGAGTCGGATCCCTTCGCTCAAGATCCGTTTCCGCTGGAGGCGGACAGCCTTAGCGGCGATGGCGAAGTCTTCATGGGAGAAGAGAGATTTGGGGATCCCTTTGAGACCGGCCTGCAAATGCCGGGAGCTGATCCATTGGGTTCATCTTACCAGATGCCAACCCATTCTCGGGTAACACCACCGGCCACCTCGCGACGGGTAGGCTCGGAAGAGGGCGGGCCTCAAACCGATCCGGTGGTCGAAGATGACTTTGCCTTTCTCAACGAGTTCGGTCGAGAGCATCTGGAAGCCCTAGAAGACAACTTCGACTCCATTACGCAGTTGGCCGGCGATGCCGATTTTCCCAACGAGATGGGCTTCTCCCTGCCTGGTTTTGAGGAAGAGGAAGGGGGATCCCTGGAAGAAAGCCTGCCGACCGAATTGGCTGCCCCCATGAGTGAGCCGATCCCTGCCCCCGATGAAGATACTGCCAGTCCCGGCTCTGCCCTCTTCGAGCTTGACGAGCTAGACAGCCTGGATCGCGAACTTGCCGGCATGGATGGCGGTGAGCCGGTGGGTGCCTTCCGCCCAGATGAGGGGGCGACCGGGGGGATGAGCCCAATGGCGGAGACCGGCAGCGGAGCGGCCCAAGTTCTGCTGCCCACGGCCTCCCTCCCTATTCCCAGTGTAGGTGAACAAGGGGCAAGAACCTCTGCTGGGATCGCCAACCGACCGATTGGGGATCGGCAATTGGCCATAGCGCTTATCCAAGGAGCTGTGAGTTTGGCTGCCGGCTTGGCGATTGGCCTTGGGATCCCGGCCAATGGGGGAGCTCGCTTGATTGCCGGGGTGATTGGAGGCGGGCTGATCGGCACAGGAGCAGGGGTTATCCTCGGGGCCAGCAGTGCCAAACAAATTCGCTCCACCGCCCAAGAGCTGGCCGGCCACTTTGCCGCCTTGGCCCAGGGGAATTATTCAGTACGAGCCACAGCCAACACCCACGATGAGCTGGGGCGCTTGGCCGACAGCTTTAACCAGATGGCGGCTGCCCTTGAAGCCAACTTCGCCGAACTGAGCCAGCGGGCTGCCGAGCAAGGGCAAGCTAAGGAAGACCTACAGCGCCAGGTGATTCGCCTGCTGGACGACGTGGAAGGAGCTGCCCGTGGAGACCTGACGGTGCGGGCAGAGGTGACTGCCGACGTGCTGGGGGCTGTGGCCGACTCCTTTAACCTGACCATTCGCAGTCTGCGAGACATTGTCAGCCAGGTGAAGCGGGCCGCCGCCGCCGTGAACGATGCCGCCTTGCAGAACGAGGACTTTGCCCGCAGCCTCTCTGCCGATGCTTTGCGCCAGGCGGAGGAGATCTCCAACTCCCTCAACTCCATTCAGGAGATGACGGACTCCATTCAACAGGTGGCCAGCAACGCCCGCGAAGCGGCCAACGTGACCGCCCAGGCCACAGAAGCAGCCTCTCGAGGCGGAGAAGCTGTGGATCGCACGGTGAGTGGCATCCTGGAGATCCGCGAAACCGTGGCAGAAACCACCCGCAAAGTGAAGCGATTGGCGGAATCCTCGCAGGAAATTTCCAAAATCGTGGCTTTGATCTCTCAAATTGCCTCGCGCACCAACCTGCTTGCCCTGAACGCCAGTATCGAGGCGGCCCGAGCCGGGGAATCGGGACGGGGTTTTGCCATTGTGGCCGACGAAGTGCGACAACTGGCCGACCGAGCCGCCAAAGCCTCGAAGGAGATCGAGCAGATTGTGTTGCAGATTCAATCGGAAACCGGCAACGTGATGACGGCTATGGAAGAAGGCACCCAACTGGTGATCGAGGGGACGCGGCGGGCCGAGCAGGCCAAGAACAGCCTGGACGAGATCATCGAGGTCAGTCGCCGGATCGACGAGCTGGTGCGGGCGATCTCTCAGGCCACTGTGCAACAGACGGAAACCTCTCGCTCTGTGGCGCAGGTGATGCAATCGGTGGAGTTGACCGCCAACGAGACTTCTAAAGAGGCGCAGAAGGTGGCAACTTCGCTACAACAGTTGGTGAGCATTGCCCGTGAGCTGCAAACTTCTGTCGGTCGGTTCCGGGTTGGGGATGAATGAGCAAATTTGCTGTTTTGAGGGCATTCTAGGGGCAAGGATCCCCATGAAGGAGAAGTCCCCGCTCTTCAATGGCAGTGGGATCCCCCTGTTGCAACTGTTGGCCGGACTTTTCGCCCAGGCGAGCCTCACCCTGTCCGGTCTGTTATTACTGAATGAAAACTTGTGGGCTATAGGAAGGGCCTCCTGCCATGAATGAAGAAGCACAGAAGCGGATCCTCAGTTATTTCATCGAAGAAGCCCGCGACCACTTGGCAACGATTGAACAAGTGCTCCTCAGCCTGCGGGACAGCATGAGCGATCCCGAGCTGATCAACGAGCTGTTCCGAGCTGCTCACTCCATCAAGGGGGGAGCTGCCATGCTGGGCCTCACCAGCATCCAACGGACGGCCCACCGCATGGAAGATTTTTTCAACATCTTTCGCTCCCGTCCAGGCGGAGTGCCTGTCGATCAGCACCTGGAAACCCTGCTGCTGCGGGCTTTTGATGGGCTTTCGATGTTGTTGGAGGAGCTGCAGAGCCCCCGCGGCCTCACCCAGGAAGTCAGCAACACCACCCTGGCGGAATTGGAGCCGGTTTTTCAAGAGACCGAAAGGCACATTCAAAATCTTCTCGGCGAGGGCCCTGTCTCAGCTCCCGTCTCGCCGCCGGCGGTTCGCACCCTACAGCAGGACATGGCGGAGGTGGTGCCGCAGCAGTTGCGCCAGATGCTGGAGCTGTTTAAACAACGGGATCAGGCAGATGTCCGAGAGCGTTTGGTGGCGGCGAACGCCGTTCTCAAGGAGATCGGGCAAGTCCATCATCTGGCGGGCTGGCAACAGTTGACGGAAACCTTCGAGCAAGCCCTGGGCAACCCCGATGCCGACCTGCGAACTTTGGCTTTGGTTGCCTTGCGGGATTTGAAGCAAGGGCAGCAGCTTATCTTGGCCGGCAAGCCTGAGCAGGTTGCCCCTTCTTCAGAATTGCAACAATTGGCTCGCCCTGCCGCCCCTCCTGCCCCGCCGGATCCCCTTGAGGTGGTGGTGCATCAGCAGATCCCGGCCTTGTTGCGCCAGATGTTGGAACTCTTCAAACGTCCCGACGACCCAGCCACTCGACCGGCCCTGCAAGCGTTGGCGCAATCTTTGCAGGATTTGGGGCAATCCTCGGCTCTGGAACTGGGGGGCTGGACAGATTTGACCCGCTTGATCGGCGAGATTTTGGCGGATCCCGGCCAGGATTTGCGACAACTGGCCCTGCCGGTGCTGCGAGATCTGAAGCAAGCGCACCAAGCTCTGGCCGGCGGAGCGGCAAACACCATCCGACCCTCGGCTGAGTTGCTGGCTTTCCGCCCTGTTCCGGCAGCCCCTGAAGAGCCAGAAGTCCCTGAGCCCTTCGACCTTGGCCTTGCTTGGGGGTCTGAGGCAGAGCCGTCATTCCCAGAACCTGGGGGTGCCCCAGAGGATTGGGCTGCGGCTGCTGGGATCCCTGCGGAGGAAAGCGCTGCCCCCGATCTGAGCTGGGAAGCTGAGCCGGTGCCAGAGGCGGTAACCCTCGCCGAGACCTCTTTTGATGGAGATGAGCTCGGAGCCGACCGGTTGCCGGAGCAGGAGAGCGCAGAGACAAGCTGGGATCTGGTGGCAGAGCAGACCTCATCCCTTGGGGAAGCGGGCACCAGCGGAGCGGAGCTCTATGCCACCCCCTTGGATCTGGAGGAAGAAGCCACCTCGGCCTTTGACGAGCTGTTCGCCAACGCAGAAGCGCTGTCTGATATTGAAGAGTTCCCAACAGAGCTGATCCCTCCTTCTCCTGAGCCCCTCTCCCAGACCTTTGAGGATCTGAGCCCAAGGTTGGACGAGGAGAGAGCCGAGGCAGATCTAGCGGAGCTGTTTGCCGAAGTGGTGAGTGAAGAGACAGAGGGGTTTGTCTCTGCTGAGCTCGCCTGGGATGCTGGACAGGAGCCGACTGACCGGAGCGCTGCTGCGGACATGAGCGAGGGATCCGGCTTTGTCCCAGACGCAGCCGCAAGTGCTGGGGTAGAGGCGCTATTCGAGATTGAGGAACTTCCCGTAGAGAGCGCCTCCCGGCAAGAAGGGTCTCAGCTTCCTGACGTTGAGGCCGTTCCCGCTGGTGAGCCGGAGGCCGATCTTTGGGCGGCTGAGCCGTCTCCACCCCTTCAAGAGACCCTTGAGGATGGGGAAATCGCAGCAGATCTTTGGGCTGAATTTCCCGCAGACATCCAGCCGGAGGATTTTTCCATCCCAGCAGATCATCTGGCAGAGTCGGGTTCCGACGAGGTGGGATCCCTGGGGTTTGCTGACCCTGCTGTCTTTGATGCTGCCGAAGACAGCCTGGAAAGCCTTTTTCCCACCCCTGCGGCAGAAGCCGATCCGGCTTGGTCGATGCCCGAAGTCGGTGAACCTTCCGTATTTTCTTTGGACATTGCCGAGGCTGAGCAGCTTGGGGATCTCGCTGTTGGCGAACCCTTCCCCACGTTGGACGAGCTTGCCTCTCTACCCGACATGGCCAACGAGCCGACGGAATCGGAAATTCCAGACTTCAGGGCTGAGCTGAGCCTTGGGGATCTCTTTGCCGGTGAGACCCTCGAGGAGGACTCCATCCCGCTAACCCAATCAGAAGCCGGGGACACAGCAGAAGCCCAAGAGTGGGCGCTTCTGGAGAATCTGTTCCCGGTGCAGGAGGAGTCTTTCGCGGAGCTGCAACCCACGGCTGAGGAGACAGCCACCCCTTCCCCGGAGATCTCCTTCGACCGCCTCGATGCTCTGTTTAGCCAGGAATCCGACGCAGAAGGACTGAGCCTGGCAGCCGGCGGATCCCTCTCGGCCATGGATGCCGATGGCGGTCGCGCTAGCGGAGCGGAGCTCTACGACCAGGTGGATCTGGATGAGTTGAGCCGGTTCTTGGCAGAAGGGGAAGCGCTCCAGGAAGAGACCCCCTTGGATTTTGCCACCTTCCTGGGCGACACAGAGGCTTTGCAAGCGAGCAGCCTGGCGGAAGTGCCCGTGTCTGAGCCAGAGCCGCCGGTTGCCGCACTGGAGGAAGAAAATGCCCTCCAGCCTGCGGAGGACGATCTGGAAAGCCAGTTGGCCAGCCTGTTTGCAGAAGATGAATCCTTAGCCGTTCCTGTTGGCGAGGCCGAGACCCCAGAGGAAGAGGCGCTGGAAGCTGCTCCGGCTCCCCGTTTGGACGATTTGGCAGCTCTTTTCGATGCTGCTGAACCGGCGGCGGCTTTTGAGGAGACATTTGCTCCCACCCTAGAGCCTGCTGCTGCAGTGCCGGGCGAGGCTGGAAGCGATTTTGAAGCCCAACTGGAGTCTCTCCTGGGGGATCTCGATCGCGTCAGCGGTGCGGAGCCCTTTGTAGCTCCCAAAGCGCCTGCCGCTGCTCCTACACCTTCACCATCTGTTGCTGCTCCCGCTCCGGCGGTGACTGGGCCAACCTCACGGCGAGCTGCTGCCCTCAGCAACCCCGTGATGCGGGTGGAAGTACGTCACCTCGACTCCATCAACAACCTGGTGGGAGAGTTGGTGGTCATCCGCAACAGCATGGAGCAAAACCAAACCCGTCTGCGCCAGTTTCTGGATGGCCTGTTGGGCCGTGTGCAACAGCTAGGGGATCTGGGCCAGCGCATGCGGGATCAGTATGACCGCTCTCTGTTGGAATCGGCTTTGTTCTCCAGCCGCAGCAGCTCAGCCTATGGCGGCACGGTAACGGTGGGCTTCGGTCGAAATGGGGAGGGATCCAGCCGAGGAAGGCGGAGTCATTCCTCCGGCCAAGAGTTCGACAAGCTGGAGATGGACCAGTTTACGGCCTTCCACGCTCTGGCCCAGGAGATCATTGAGCTCATCGTGCGGGTGCGCGAGTCCTCCTCCGACATCGAGTTTGCCGTGGATGAGGCAGAGCAGATTACCCGCCAATTTCGCCAGGTGACCACCCAACTGCAAGAGGGCCTGAACCGGGCGCGCATGGTGCCCTTCTCGCAAGTTGCCGACCGCTTGCCCCGCGCCATTCGGGATCTCTCCATCAAAACGGGCAAGCAGGCCAGCCTGGTGGTGGAGGGACGCGACACCCTTATCGACAAGGCCATCCTGGAGGAGCTCTATGACCCGATGACCCATCTGGTGAACAACGCTCTGGTTCACGGGATCGAGCCCCCTGAGGAGCGTCGCCGGGCGGGCAAACCCCCTGAGGGCAAGATCGTCGTCAAAGCCTTCTATCAGGGCAACCAGACGATCATCATCGTCTCGGACGACGGCGCCGGGATCCCGGTGGAGAAAGTCAAGGCCAAAGCTCAAAGGTTGGGGCTGCTGGCGGAACAAGCCGACGAGGACGAAGTGTTCAACGTTCTCTTCCACCCCGGCTTCAGTGTTCGCGAGGCCAGCGAAGTGGACGATCTGGCCGGTCGGGGGGTTGGCTTGGATGTGGTGCGCCGCAACATCACCGATCTGCGCGGCAGTATCCAAGTGGATTCTGTGCGGGGCAAAGGAACCACCTTTACCATCCGCCTCCCCCTCACCCTGAGCATTTCCAAGGCCATGGTGTGTGTCAGCGACAAAGCCCTGATCGCCTTCCCCCTGGATGGCGTGGAGGAGATGCTGGATGTTCCTGCCGACGAAGTTCAGCCGGATGAGCAGGGGCGGCCCTCAATTCTCTGGCGGGATCAGCGCCTTCCCTTCCAGCCCCTCTCGAATCTGCTGGCCTACAGCCGCAGCCACAGCCGCAGCCGTTCTGAGGTGTACAGCATCACTCAGGATGAGGGCATCATTCCCATTGTCATCCTGCAAAGTGCCGGTCAGTATGTTGCTCTGCAGGTGGACAGCTTTGTGGAAGAGCAGGAAATCGTGATCAAGCAACTGCGCGGGCCTGTGCCCAAGCCGCCGGGCATTTCTGGGGCAACGGTGTTGGGGAACGGGCGGGTGCTGCCGATTGCCGACATCATCGAGCTGGTGGACATAGCCCACGGTCGCCGTCGGGATCTCAACCGCTTCTGGCTGGATCACCGGGATGAGGAGCCGACCCCGGAAGAGGTGCGTCAGACCACGGTGCTGATCGTGGACGACTCGATTACCGTTCGGGAGCTGCTCTCAATGTCTTTCCAGAAGGTGGGCTACCGGGTGGAACAGGCGCGGGATGGCCAGGATGCCTGGGAAAAGCTGCGCGGCGGCCTGCCCTGCGACCTTATCTTCTGCGACATTGAGATGCCGCGCATGGACGGCCTAGAGCTGCTCACCCGCCTGCGAGAAGACAGCAACTTCAAGCATCTTCCGGTTGCCATGCTCACCTCGCGGGGGGCAGAACGGCACCGGCAAACAGCACGGGAACTGGGAGCAACTGCCTACTTCACCAAGCCCTATCTGGAAGAAGAGCTGCTCAGCGCTGCTGCCCGCATGCTGCGAGGAGAACAGTTGTTGGCGCCTAACCCAACTTCCCAATCACAACAGTAGTGCAGTTCTGGACGGGGTGCTGTAGGCATGGCACTCTTGTATCAGCGGGTGCCGAACAGGCGATCCCCTGCATCTCCCAGGCCGGGGATGATGTACCCGTGCTCGTCTAGGCCATCGTCTACAGCAGCGGTATAAATCGGCACATCCGGGTTCTGTTTGTGGAAATATCGGATCCCTTCTGGGGCGGCCACCAGGCAGATGAAGCGGATCGACTGGGGTCGGGTTTGGCGTAGGCGCGCTACAGCCGCTGCTGCCGAATGGCCGGTGGCCAACATTGGATCCACCACCAGCACCTCACGATCCTCGATATCGGTGGGCACCTTGAAGTAGTACTCGATGGGGATCAGGGTATGGGGATCCCGATACAAGCCGATATGCCCCACCCGTGCTGATGGGATCAGCTCCAGCATGCCGTCGAGGAGCCCTTGGCCGGCCCGCAGGATCGAGACCAGCACCAGCTTTTTCTCTGCCGCCAACATCGGCGCCAACATTGGGGCCATCGGGGTTTGAATGGGCTGCAGCTTGAGGGGCAAATCGCGGGTCACCTCGTAGGCCATCAAGAGGCTGATCTCCCGCATCAGCGCCCGGAAGTCGGCGGTTGTGGTTTCAACACGGCGCATGAGGCTGAGCTTGTGCTGTACCAGAGGGTGATCGATGGTAATCACCTGGGCCGCCATGCTGTGCTCCTGAGATAAAGGGATCCCGTGATGGATGTCAGAATAGCAGAAGCGCTTGCCCCCCCGGTGGGCCGAAGGCTTTGTCTGCTTGCTGTTGTCAAGGGGAGTAATCAGTGCAGATCCGCTTTGCTGTGGTGAGCGATCCCCACGTCGCCCTCCCTTCCACCCTTTGGGATCACCCCAGCCGATTTCACCTGGTAGAGGTGAGCATCCCGGCTCTGGAACAGGTTTTGCAGCATCTGGTGCAGTTGCCTTTGGATTTTCTGCTGTTGCCGGGGGATCTGACCCAGCATGGGGAGCCGGAAAACCATGCGTGGCTGGCGGAGCGGCTGGCTCGGCTGCCCTTTCCGGCTTTTGTGGTGCCCGGCAACCACGATGTGCCCCAGCCCAAGGCCAACGGGCGCTCCATCGGTTTGGCTGATTTTCCCCGCTACTACCAAGCTTTTGGCTATGAGGACGGGCAGTCTTTGGATTACAGTCGGCTGTTGCGGCCAGGGATCCGTTTAATCGGCCTCAATTCCAACCATTTCGATGCTCAGGGTCAATTGGTGGGGTGTCTAACCCCGGAACAACTGGCCTGGCTGGAGAAGGAATTGGCGGCAGCCAAAGAAGAGCTGGTGCTGCTGATGGTGCATCACAACGTGGTCGAGCATCTGCGCGGGCAGTCTCTCCATCCCTGGGGGCGTCGCTACATGCTGGAGAATGCCTCTCAGTTGCGGCGGCTGCTGCAAGCTTATGGGGTGCAACTGGTGTTCACCGGACATCTGCACATCCAGCACATCGCCCGACGAGGGGGGGTTTACGACATTACCACCGGCTCTTTGGTCAGCTTTCCCCACCCCTACCGCCTTGTCGAGATCCGGTCGGATCGAGAGACCGGAATCCAAGTCCATATCCAGAGCTACCGGGTGGGATCCCTGCCCGATTGGCCCGATTTGCAAGCGTTCTCCCGGGAGTGGATGGCCCAGCGCAGCGAACCAGCGGTGGTTAAGTTTTTAACCTCCGCACCGCTGAATTTGCCTTTGGAACAGGCACAAGCCTTGGCCCCACAATTGCGCTACTTTTGGGCAGCGGTGGCTGCCGGGGATCCAGACCTCACTTTCCCAGACTTTCCCCAGCCAGCAGGCCGATTTCTGGAGCGTTTCAGCCGTTGCTTTCGCTGCCCGCCTGATAACCAGGCCCAGCTTCAGTTCGCTTCCAATTTCTTTTCCAATTTCTAGGGATCCCCCCGAAGGGGGAACTGCCCTTGCCGCTTTGAGCAGCGCCGGTGACCTTGTTTCCAATTTCTAGGGATCCCCCCGAAGGGGGAACAGAGATTAATCGTATGCTGTCTGAGATGCAGTGGGAAGGTTTCCAATTTCTAGGGATCCCCCCGAAGGGGGAACTGGCGATATAGTCACCTAGGCTGTTGTAAACGAACACGTTTCCAATTTCTAGGGATCCCCCCGAAGGGGGAACCCTCCTTCGTAATAATTACGAATGGGAAGCTCTCCCATGCGGTATTCCAATTTCTAGGGATCCCCCCGAAGGGGGAACCCACCTTTCAACCCCATTGGCTTAGCCAACAAAAGGTTGACGGATTCCAATTTCTAGGGATCCCCCCGAAGGGGGAACCCTTTCAGAATTAACTCTACCGCAGTTATCTGTAAACAAGATTCCAATTTCTAGGGATCCCCCCGAAGGGGGAACCCATGCGGGAGGCTCGCCGGGCAGTGGAAGATCTTCGCTTCCAATTTCTAGGGATCCCCCCGAAGGGGGAACCCCTTTCTACCCACCATCCAGGAGTGTGCCTACTAAGCACTTCCAATTTCTAGGGATCCCCCCGAAGGGGGAACCCTTAGGCGCTAGCTAGTCTGTTCCCAGTTGATGATCTGCTTCCAATTTCTAGGGATCCCCCCGAAGGGGGAACGTTGGAGGTTCGCTTATGTCTGTTAGCCTTCGTCTGAGTTTCCAATTTCTAGGGATCCCCCCGAAGGGGGAACAGCCAACATTTCCTAATAGTAAATGGTTTGTATTAAAGTTTCCAATTTCTAGGGATCCCCCCGAAGGGGGAACTACGCCTACAAGATTCCAGGTGAACGCCCTCACTATGAGGTTTCCAATTTCTAGGGATCCCCCCGAAGGGGGAACTATACAGCGTACAGACCAGGGGATTCAGTTTAATTTTGTTTCCAATTTCTAGGGATCCCCCCGAAGGGGGAACAGGAGCAGCCCTGAATAAGGAAGTCCGCTCTGGCCTGGAAGTTTCCAATTTCTAGGGATCCCCCCGAAGGGGGAACGGTCCGCACCATAAATGGCCGTGAGTACTACTGGAACTTGTTTCGAATTTCTAGGGATCCCCCCGAAGGGGGAACGAGGCCTCGCG
>NZ_JANSIH010000075.1:0-1142 GCF_047462075.1 Synechococcus sp. R55.2 | reverse complement strand
CCGGCTGTCGGACTACCTGTTTCCGTCCCCTTGCGGGGAAAAGGTAGGGATCAACACTGGCACAGGTCGGTCGTCCGGCTGTCGGACTACCTGTTTCCGTCCCCTTGCGGGGAAAAGGTAGGGATCAACCCGACTGGGAGACTATGGGTGGCGACTTCGACGGGGACCCAACGTTTCCGTCCCCTTGCGGGGAAAAGGTAGGGATCAACCGTAAGTCAGATGGGAGGTGACTACGATGGTGACCGCGTGTTTCCGTCCCCTTGCGGGGAAAAGGTAGGGATCAACGTTGGTATCGTCAAAAACGGGAAACTCGTCGTAGATGGCGACGTTTCCGTCCCCTTGCGGGGAAAAGGTAGGGATCAACACGGAAATACGTGACACGGCCAGGAAGGATGCGCAGTTTCCGTCCCCTTGCGGGGAAAAGGTAGGGATCAACGTAGGAAGCTAGAGGGTTATGCATTCCACCCCCATTACTACGTGTTTCCGTCCCCTTGCGGGGAAAAGGTAGGGATCAACGCTACGATTGGCACAACGATGATAACTGGCGAGTGCCGTTTCCGTCCCCTTGCGGGGAAAAGGTAGGGATCAACCACCCGTTTAGTGAAGGAGAAAATGCCTGGGTCCTATTGGACGTTTCCGTCCCCTTGCGGGGAAAAGGTAGGGATCAACATGACGATTTTGTGGTGGAGTAACGACCAGTACATGGTAGTAACGTTTCCGTCCCCTTGCGGGGAAAAGGTAGGGATCAACTTATTGGAACTTTACCCAGCAAAAATGGGTCCGTATGACGTTTCCGTCCCCTTGCGGGGAAAAGGTAGGGATCAACCCTACCCTCGGAAAAGCCTGAATTCATGAGGTTTTCAAGGTGCGTTCGCGAGGGAGTACGGAGATTCCTCGACACAGATATTAACATTGTCCTCGCGGCCAAGCGCAAGCGGGGAAATTGAGCTTGCTACGGCCATTGTGTCACGTTTTTGGTCCAATCGGGGCAAAAGATCTAAAGTTTCCCTTAAAATCTTGTGCCGGCAGAGTCAGGCTGGTGATGGCTCGCCCCGACAGATCGCGCACAAAACTTTACAATTTCGGCCCGTGGAGCATGACTCTAGTCAATAATAAGCTCAACTATACTGAAAATAATGTAT
>NZ_JANSIH010000074.1:0-9366 GCF_047462075.1 Synechococcus sp. R55.2 | reverse complement strand
CACGGTGGTCTTGGACAAAACTGGCACCCTGACTGAAGGTCGCCCTACCGTCACCGATATTTGGGCTAATGGCTCCTCTCCCCTGACGGTGTTGCGCCTGGCAGCGGCAGTGGAGCGGCACTCGGAACATCCTTTGGCCCAGGCGGTAGTGCAGAAAGCCGAAGCCGAAAAAATTGCCATCCCTCCTGCCTGGCACTTTCAGGCAAGGGTAGGCAGTGGGGCAGAGGCTTGGGTGGAAGATCAGTGGATTCGCATCGGTCGGCTGAGCTGGCTACAGGAGATGGGGATCCCCTGGGATCCCTCTTGGTCAGAGCGGGTTCAGAATTGGGAAAGCCAGGGCAAAACGGTGATCGGCGTAGCCCAATCCCAGAGCCTGGTGGGGCTGTTGGCCATTGCCGATCCGCTCAAACCCACCTCTCCTGAGGCAGTGCAACACCTGCAACAGATGGGCCTAGAGGTGATCCTGCTAACCGGGGATAACCCCACCACGGCCCAAGCGGTTGCTCGGCAAGCAGGCATTCAGCGGGTAATTGCCCAAGTCCGTCCGGATCAGAAGGCAGCTTACATACGCAGCCTAAGACAACCTCGACACCGGGTGGCGATGGTGGGAGATGGCATTAACGATGCTCCGGCTCTGGCAGAAGCCGATGTGGGGATCGCCATCGGTACGGGTACGGATGTGGCGATGGCCGCCAGCGATATAACCCTCATGTCGGGGGATCTGCGGGGAGTCGCCACAGCCATTCAACTCAGCCGGGCTACCCTCAACAACATCCGCCAAAACCTCTTCTTCGCCTTTATCTACAACACGCTCGGGATCCCGATTGCTGCTGGGGCGCTCTATCCCTTCACAGGCTGGCTGCTCAACCCCATGCTGGCCGGGGCGGCAATGGCCCTGAGTTCCATTTCGGTGGTCGCCAATGCCCTGCGCCTGCGACACTTTCAGCCCCCCAAACCAGCGGGCCGGCGTTAGGCCCTCTCCCAGGGGCAAGGGGGATTAGCGCGGCAACAGTTTTGCTGCCCTTTGAGCATGAGTCTGCCGTACCGCTCATGCCTCAGGGCTATCTTCTGGCAGACAAGGACATCCCCCCCAGGGGGCTTGGTGAACGACAAGCGGCAAGCTAACCTAAAAGGCTCAGGCAGACTGGGGAAAGCGCGGTGCAAGTCCGCCACTGTGACGCAACTGTGATGGGATCCCTCCCTCAGCCAGAACACCCACCTGCCGTTGTCCTGTACCCCTTGCGATTCACAAGGAACGGAGTTTTTTGTGTTGAATACCCTCAGTGTTTCCCCTCCCCTTTCGGTTGGGCAGCTTGCTTCTCCTTCATTGCCCCTATTGCTTATCGGCCACGGATCCCGCGACCCTGAAGGGCGGCAAGCCTTTCTGGAGTTGGCCCAAGTCTACCAATCCCTCACTCCCCATCGACCGGTGATCCCTTGTTTTCTGGAGCTGACCCAGCCAACCATTGCCCAGGGGGTAGAGCAGTGCTTGGCCCAAGGGTGGCAAGAGATTGTGGTCCTGCCGCTGCTGTTGTTTGGGGCCCGCCACAACAAGTTCGATGTGACGATGGAATTGGATCGCCTGCAGGCCCTCTATCCCCAGTTGCGCATTCGTTACGGTGGGCCGCTGGGGATCCGCATCGAGATCCTGCAACTGCTGCGAGACCGATTGGCCGCTTTGATGGCCGCCCAACCGCGGCGGATCCCAGAAGCAGAAACCGTGCTCCTGTTTGTGGGTCGCGGCTCCAGCGATCCCGAGGCCAATGCCGAAGCCTGTAAACTGGCCCGGTTGCTTTGGGAAGGATCTGGGTTTGCCGCTGTGGAAACTTGCTTTATCGGCATTACCCATCCCCGCCTGCCCGTGGGATTGGAGCGGGCCTTGTCCTGGCATCCGCGCCGGGTGATCGTGCTGCCCTACTTCCTGTTTACCGGAGTGCTGGTGAAAAAAATTGAGGCGGCAGTGGAACAACAACGACAACGACAGTCGGAAATCGACTGGCTCATGCTGCCGGAATTGGGCCTTGTGGACACGGTGCTGCACAGCCTGCAGCAACTGGAGCAGGAAGCCCTACAGGGCCAAACCCAAATGAACTGCCACCTGTGCAAGTTTCGCCTGGCCGTGAGCGCAGAGGTCAGAGCTGGGCATACCCATCACCATCCTCACGAGCATCATCACCACCATCACGGGCACGGATCCCATCACCATCCTCATTCCCACCCTCACCACGACCACGGCCATACCCACGCAGCGGCTGGGGATCCCTGGGCCCAATTAGAGGGCTACCACCAACGGGCTTGGCAGGTGCCCTGAGAGGGAAACAGAGGCTGCTGGCGGGATAAACTGAGTGCAGACAGGCCATTTTTGAACCTGGTTTTCCCGCTCTAGCGATTGTGATAACGAAAAGCCAATGACGATGTTTTCCCGCTCCTCTTGGGTCTCGGGTGCCGCTGCTGCGGGGAGCGGGATTTTCGTCTTCGCTCTGGTGGTGGGGCTGTTGGATCAGATCCTGCCAACCCTGCCCAGGGTTTCCTTATCCTTGGCCGGGATCCCTGGGATCCTGGCTGCCGCTGGGGCCTCCTATGGGGCCTGGCGGGTGGTTCAGATGGGTCTGCAGTCGGGCTCCTGGACTGATTTTCGGGCCTCGCTGGTAGCGGCTCTGTCTCCCTTTGATCCCGCCGATTATGGCGGCAACCCTCGGCAACCCGAGGAGGATTCTCTCCCTTTGCAGTCGGTTGACGAGGATCCTCAAACCCAGATCTGCGATCGACAAATTCTTGATCAAGCTGAGCAGCAGACGGAAACTGAAACCGAAGTAAGCGAACACACTCAAGTAAGACTGCAGGGCGAGCAGCACCAGGATCAAGCTTCGCAGGCCAAGGCCCAACAGTTGCAGCCCCTACAAGAATTGTCATCACCTTCTTCCCCAAGCCCTGAGTCGGCAAAACCCACACCAGAGCCAGAGCTCAACCAAAAACTTCGCCAACTCCAGATGCAGGTCGCCACTCTGAAAATAGAACTGGAACTCCAAGAAATCCAACTGCAGCAGTTGGAGGTGAGGCGGACTCGGCTTCAGCAGCAGAAGCAGAAACTCAAGCACGTTCTGCGTCGCACGGCGTCCGAAAATCAAAGGCTGCGCTTCTTACAGGAGCAAAAAGCCCGGCAACTGGAGCAAACTCAGCAAGAGCTGCAAGCTTTGCGGGAGTCCTACCGCGCCTTGCAAGTTCTCCAGGAAATAGGCTTCACCCTAACCCAAAACCTATCTCACAAAATAGCCGAAACGGAACCCTCTAAGCCCTCCGGCTAGCCGAAGTCTCAACTCACCCGTTTCAGGACAAATACACTCCCCTCGCTGCCCCGGCCCATCCGCAAATCTTCATCCAAATAGGTGATATCCAGCCAGCCCGTTGGCTCGCGGCGGCGAATATCGATTTGAATAGCCGGGATCCGCTCCGGAGCCCGCTCGAGCAAATAGAGAAAACTCTCGATCTCGTAGCTCATCAAAGCTTGGGATCCGAACACCAATCGCTCGAAAATCACCCTCACCCGACGCTCCGATTCGGGGTAAAAGCGTGCCGATACCGCCAAGATTCCCCGTGGCACCCAAGCCCCCAGCCAGCCGGATCCCTGGATCTCCGCCACGTTGAAGACCCGTCCAGCCTTGGCCCGAATACACTGGTAGATCTCGCCGGTGGTCAAAAAAGGCAACTGTGCCAGCCGCAGCAGAGCTGTGCTCGTGGTAAATAGGGTGAGCCAGTTCCCCTCCAACCCTTCAGGAGCCGATGTTGGCTTGGGGGTGGGGTTGAGCGCTTCTAGGACGGCAATTTGAGACAAAATCTGGGCTTTTTGGTCAGGGGAAACTTTCCGGCCCCGGTCGGTCGCCTCCAGTAGGTGCAGCAGAGCCGATTTTTGCTGAGCCAGGGCCTCAGACATGGGCACACTCCGAAGGCACTGACCCTATTTTAGAGAACGCGGGATCCCTCTGCCCTTAACCGTCTTCTCCCACCAGTTTCAGGTTCAGATCTGCCACCTGCTCATACCCTAGCCCGGCCCGCACCACCAGCGGCTCGGATCCGGTCAAATCGATTACCGTAGAGACCTTGGCCCGGCGGGGGGCATCGTCATCCAGCACCAGATCCACCTGTTTTTCCAACTGCCGCATTTCCTCAGCCGCAAAGATCCCACCCTCATCCCAGGGATCGCTCTCCCATTCCCAGGTTTGCCCAAAACTTAAGCCCAGGGATCCGACGGGATCCCCCCCCAGCTTGGCAGAGGTCGAGACAATTGGATTGCCCAACTCTTCCAGCAAAGCCTGACAAATGGCAGAATCGGGCACCCGGATGCCGGTGGTTTTCCGCTTGGGATCCATCACCAACTTGGGCACCAGCTTGGTTGCTGGCAACAGAAACGTAAACGGGCCGGGGATCAGCCGCCGCATCAGTCGATAGGCTGAATCGGTGACCTGGGCATACTGGGCAATGCGCGAGAGAGAAGGACACAAGAAGGTGAGGGGTTTATCGTTGGAGAGGTGCTTGATGCGGCGTACCCGCTCCACTGCTTGTTTATGGGTCGCGTCGCAGCCAATGGCGTAAACCGTATCGGTGGGGTAGAGCATCACCGCCCCCTCCCGCAAAGCCGCTGCGATCCGCCGGATGGAACGGGTCTGGGGCTGTTGAGGATGCAGCTTAAAATACTCGGCCATCGGGCAGGTGGAAAGAGGTCAAGACTCGGAGCAGCTCCCCCCCAAAGGGTTTTCCACAAGAGGGCGGGGGGTCGGTGGCACCGACACCGGCAGGGATCCCTGAGATTCGGGCCAGTCCTTCAGTTGTTGCATCAGGGCTTGGATGTGCAGACGGGGCAGATAGGGCCAGTCGCCCGCTTCTTCCAAATCTTGAAGCACCCGATACAGAGCTTGACGGGTATTGGGCAAAGACTCCCGAAAGGCACCTTCCAGGATCGCGCGGTGCAACTCCTCCAGCAGCCGCAGGAGCATCAGCAGCTCCACACACGCTCCCGCCCTCGCCTGAGCCGCCTGTTCAACGGCCAACATAATCTGACGCAAATCCGGTGGCAGATCCTCCGCCGAGATATACATGGCCACTCGTCTCTGGGTTCTGGGAAGGCAGGGGCTTTCCCATTCTAAGATTCTTCTGCCCTAGGACTGGATGGATTTTGCCCCCACAAGATCCAACTGCGCAGGCTGTTGGGATCCCCGCCCCAGGCACTGCCACACCCGCTGCAAGAGGGCATCCAGCCCCTGCTTGGCAATTGCAGAAATGGCCACTACGGAAGTGCCGGCAGCGGCAGACAGCCTCTGGGTGCGCTCGGCAACCTGCTGGGGATCCAGAACATCGATCTTGTTCAAAACCAGGATTTGTGGCTTATCGATTAACCCGTGGCTGTAGGCGCGCAGCTCCTGCTGAATAACCTGGTAATCCTTGACGGGATCCGCCGCCGTGCCATCCACCAAATGAATCAGTACCCTGGTGCGCTCCACATGGCGCAAAAACTCGTGGCCCAGCCCCACCCCCAAGTGCGCCCCCTCGATCAGCCCCGGAATATCGGCAAACACCACCCCATCTCCCGATGGATGGGGCACCACTCCCAAATTGGGCTGCAGCGTGGTGAAGGGGTAGTCGGCAATCTTGGGCCGGGCAGAGGAGACCACCGAAATCAGAGTGGACTTGCCCGCATTGGGCAGGCCGACAATGCCCACCTCGGCGATCAACTTCAGCTCCAGGCGCAGGCGCACCCGTTCTCCTGCTTCGCCCTTGGTAAATTGGCGGGGGGCACGATTGTGGTTGCTCAAAAAATGGGCATTGCCCAAGCCGCCTTTGCCCCCACGGGCTACCAGCAATTGATCCCCTTTGCCCACCAGATCGCCCAACAATTCCCCAGTCTCCGCATTGAACACCACAGTACCGCAGGGCACCCGCACCAGCCGATCCGCACCACTGGCCCCGCTGCGATGGTTGGGCCCCCCTTTGGCCCCGTGTTCCGCTTTGATCACCGGTTGAAAGCGAAAATCCAACAGAGTTTGCAGGCCAGGATCTGCCACCAGGATCACTGAGCCGCCCCGCCCTCCATTGCCGCCGGATGGCCCCCCAGCCGGCACATACTTTTCACGGCGGAAGGCAACGATGCCATCTCCGCCATTCCCCCCTTGCACTTCAATTTCGGCTTGGTCGATAAAGTGCAATCGTTCTTCTCCCAAATCTTCTATCTTCCAGCTTGGCAAGATCCCCGGAAAACTTGCCACAAAAGACGCTCCTCTAAGCTACGATGGTATTTCCCAGCCACATCCCCCACAGGTGGGAAAGTGGGAGAGTGAATGCACTCTCATCTGGGATTCTGCTAAACTCAACTGGCCTTCTACCCTTTATCCCGCGCAACTGATCAGTTACTGCACCCCTATGAGTCGATTCACCGCTGCCGATGTAGGTTTTACCACTGAAGACTTTGCCGCCCTTCTGGATAAGTACGACTATCACTTCAGCCCTGGCGAAATTGTGGCGGGTACAGTATTCTCGGTGGAGCCACGCGGTGCTTTGATCGATATTGGGGCCAAAACGGCTGCCTTTCTGCCGCTCCAGGAGATGTCGATTAGCCGCCTGGAAGACCCGCACGAGATGCTGCAGCCCGGAGAAACCCGCGAGTTTTTTATCCTCACCGAAGAAAACGAAGAGGGACAACTCACTCTTTCCATCCGTCGCATCGAGTACATGCGGGCCTGGGAACGGGTACGGCAGCTCCAGAAAGAAGATGCCACCGTTCGCTCAACCATTTTTGCCACCAACCGAGGTGGAGCCCTGGTGCGGATTGAGGGGCTGCGGGGCTTTATCCCCGGATCCCACATCAGCACCCGCAAGCCAAAAGAAGAGCTGGTGGGCGAAGAGCTGCCCCTGAAGTTTTTAGAGGTGGACGAAGACCGCAACCGCTTGGTGTTGAGCCATCGCCGCGCCTTGGTGGAGCGGAAGATGAACAAGCTGGAAGTGGGCGAGGTGGTGGTTGGCACGGTGCGGGGCATCAAGCCCTATGGTGCCTTCATCGATATTGGCGGCGTCTCCGGCCTGCTGCACATTTCCGAGATCTCCCACGATCATGTCGATACGCCCCACAGCGTCTTCAACGTCAACGACGAAGTGAAGGTGATGATCATCGATCTGGATGCGGAGCGGGGACGGATCTCGCTGTCCACCAAGCAACTGGAGCCCAATCCCGGCGACATGATTCGGGATCCCAAGCTGGTTTACGAGAAGGCCGAGGAGATGGCAGCCAAGTACCGCGAGCAACTGTTGGCCGCTAAGCAAGGACAAGCGGCAGAGGCCCCACCGGAAGTGGTGGAAGAGGAGCTGGAATACGCGGCGGCGGCTGTGGAATGATCACAAACTTTGCGTATTTCTGCCTGCTACAAGGCTTAGCTAGGCCGCCGAGAAGCCCCGCCCTCTCTCGCTTTAGCGGCGCGGAGCGCTTTGCATCAGCATGAGTGCGGGAGTATGTCACGGCATGAGCCTTTGGTTCCATCAGTGTGAGTGGGGAGCTGAGGAGCGATCCATAAGCCCGTGGGGGCGGGGGCAGTCCAAATGTCCGAAGAGACGGGTACTGCTGCTGTGGCGAGGTAGGCTAAAACAGGAAGTGCGGCTGGCGTTCACGTAGTGTTGCCAACCTGCGCCAGTAACAGGAGTCCCCCACTTCTGAGCTTGAGGATCCTGTCAAAGACTGTAGATTTGCCCATCTACGAGCAGATGGGTGATGCCTTTCTTTTGCAGTTGGGTGCGCACAATCTCCAGGATGTAGCCGGGAAACTGGATCACCCGGTAGGGCGGGTAGGTGTTGCTGCCCCGACGGCTCATTTCGGAAAAGCGACGGGCCACCTTGTGGTTGTCGAAAATGGGCAGCGTATTGGCGTTGTCGATCCCTTCGATGGGCAGGGATCCCGAGCCAAAGAATTCTTTGAGAGGGCGGGTGGTCAGTTCTTGGTAGCGGTCAACAACGACGTAGCAGGTTTCCGGCAGGGTGAGCTCTTCCAGGGGCAACACCTGAATTCGATAGCCGGGATCGGTGAGGGGATCCTCTTCTGGCCCATCTTCATCTTCTAAGGGATAGTCAGGGTCGTCCTCATCTTCGTCCTCGTCTTCAAGGTCACGGTCTTCTTCGGTCTCTTCCTCCACATCCTCCAGATCTTCCCGAAGCCCAGCCGCCAACGGCAGTTCTTCTGGGGGCAGTTCTGGCAGAGACTCCGTCCCAGCAGTGTTATCCTCGCCTTCCTCGTTTGCGTTCGGCTCTGCGGGGGGCTCCGGCAAGGGAGATGGAGAAGGCAACTCCGGTTCCAGCGGCAAGATCTGCTGCTCCAAGGCTGGGATCCTGCCAACAGCAACTTTTTCCCCCATGTCTTTGCGGCGGGCAGCCGAGCGTTTGAGATGGATCAACCGCTGGTACTCATCGGCGGCGATATTTTCCTTCAACACGCGGGTGATGGTGGTGATGCTCACCTGAAATTGCTCCGCCAATTCGACGGCGGTCGCTGCTGAGCCGCGGTAGGCGCTAACAATTTGCTGTTGTTCTTGCTCTGAAAGTTTGCTGCGAGCCATCCCAGGTCACCCAATCTAGAAATTGAAAGAAATAGGCAGTGGTGAAGAGGATCTCTAGCCAGCGGCGGTTGCCCCACACACCCGGCTGAGGCCGGCAGCTAGCTGCTCCCGCTCCAGCCCCTTGCCGATCAACACAATTTTGGACAGGCGGGGCTCATCGGGATCCCAGTCCCGTTCCAGAAAAAGGGTTTGCCGCTGGCCCACTTGATGGAAGATAACCCGCTGCGGCTCATCCAGAACCGACAGCACCCCCTTGGCGCGAAAAACGGTCTCGGACAAGTCTTGTAGCCAATCGCGAAAGGCCCCCAAATCCAGCGGCTGCTGCAGTTGAAAGCTCACCGATTGGATCCCGTCCTCCTCCAGGTGATGGCTGGGGTGGGCCTCAGTCCCCGAATCGGGGAGCCTGGGATCCCACAATTCTGGGCGGAAGGCATGCACATCCAAGATGCGGGCCAGAGGCACCTGGGCATGGGTGGTGAGCAGGCAAGGGGCAGCGGGGTTGTAGCGGCGCAGATCGAGAAGGATCCGCTCTCGTTCGGCTTCGTCGATCAAATCCACCTTATTGAGCAACAAAATGTCAGCGCTGCCGATCTGGTGGGCGGCGGTTTGCGAGCGCTGGAAATTGCGCCAGTATTCGGCACCGTCAACCAAGGTCACCACGCCATCCAGGCGCAACTCCTCATGAAAGACCCTCTGCACAAATAGCTCGGTCACCTGCCTGGGATCCGCCACCCCACTGGTTTCCACCACCAGGTAATCCAACGCCTGGGCATGCTG
>NZ_JANSIH010000073.1:0-1158 GCF_047462075.1 Synechococcus sp. R55.2 | reverse complement strand
GGATGAACATCAAGCTGGCAGGCATCAACTTTCGGGTTTTGCGGTAGCGCAGGGCGAATACGATAGATCCCAGCACTGTCGTCCCCAGGCCCAAGCCCAGCCCCCAGCGGGGATCCACCCCCAGCAGCCCATAGCTGACTCCGCTGAGGGCGGCCCCAACCAGCCCCCCGATGAGAGACTTGGAGCTTTTGCCTTTGCTATAGCCGATTGCTCCGCCCACCAAAAGCAGTGCCCCGTAGACCAGCAAGGTGATTTGTGCGGTCAGCATGATGGGGAAAACCTTGTCCTCTCCGGGCTTAATCCACAAGGATATCGCGAATCAAGGGCAGGCGAATGCTGATGTAGCGGTTGAGAATCGAAGCATCGACACTGCTGAGGGCCTGTTTTTTTTGACAAGCGCTCAGAAGCAGATTCACCAAGTCATCGTCACGCTTTGTGAGCCAATCTGGCCTGCCAATCTCGCTGACCAAAGACCAAAACTGGCGTACCATTTCAGGAGTCATGGCATCCATTTTGTGGAGATAGGGGCTGAACTGCAAAAGAATGGTCTAGGCCATCGATTCGATTCTAGAAAAAAGACCTCATCCCCGAGGACAATATTTCAGCTCCGTCACAACTTAGGATAAGACGTTATGCTTTCCCACAAAGCTCAGCAAGCAGTGCCCCTTCTGGCTTTGTGAGGATCTTAGGAAGGTAAACTGGCAACTCCTGACATATATCAACATTAGGCGTTAAAAAACGATGATTCCTGTCAAAATCTCGACATCAGCATCAGAAGGTTCACAAGCCCCCTTATCCAAGCTGTAAGACAGGGAATCTGGGCGAGCAGGGGCTAGCGCAAGGCGTACTGTAACCTATAGGCTCCTTCTTCTCGTGGCTTATGGGTGTTGGCCCGCAGGGTATAAGTGCCGGTGCGGGGCAGAAAGGCAATCATCAGAGCATCGGTTCCACCCCCTTGGTCATCATCCCAAGCCCTGACTTCTCCACTGGGATCCAGCAGCTGCAAAAAGGCATCGAAATCGGAGCTGGTCATGGAAGCGATCAGGATCTGGCCGGCGCGGGCGGCAATGGGATATTCGTCCATCCAACTGCCATCCTCGGGATGCTGAAGGGATCCCTCCTGCAGACGGCCCGATAGGCTTTCCTGCCAATCTACCT
>NZ_JANSIH010000072.1:0-9369 GCF_047462075.1 Synechococcus sp. R55.2 | reverse complement strand
ATCCAAGCTGCTGCCGCCTCAACCCCAGCAAAAGGACGGCAAAACACTTGGTCAAAGGAATTGGTGGCTTTCCGGCTGCAACACTATCTCGCTCGGTACAGCACCAGCGGGCGCTGTAAGGGCAAAGCAGATGGCTTCCGCAGCCGTGGCAGGGCTGAGCATCTTGTCTCGCTGCACCTTCAGGCTGATGGGATCCCAGAAGGGTGAGTCGATGCCCCCGAAGTAAAACAGCGTAAATCTGACCCCAAAGCGCTTCAGCTCATCGGCCATGCACTTGCTAAACCCGACCACCCCAAACTTGGCCGCACAGTAAGCAGAGGCCATCGCCATGGGATGACGTCCAAGGACGCCGGGGAAATTGAGGATGTGGCCGGATTTTTGCTCCCGCATGGGGTTGGCAGCCAGTTGGCTGGTGTAGAAGCTGCCCTTCAGGTTGACCGCTATCATCCGCTCTAGGTCTGCGGGGGTTAGTTGCGGAGCAGGTTTCAGGATCCCGGCCCCGGCCAGGTTGATCAGCACGTCAATGCGCCCATGCGTTTGCACCGTTTGGTTGACCAGTGCCTCTACCTGGGCATAGTCTGTCACATCGGTAGGGATCCCCACTCCAGAGGCAGCCCCCAGAGAGAGCGATTTCTCCACCAGAGTTCGCAGAGGCTCCTCTCGCCGAGCGGCCAAGACCAGATGGGATCCAGCCTGAGCCAGCATGGGCACCAGGACGCTGCCGATACCCCCTGTTGCCCCTGTGATCAAAATAACTGCCTGCGATAGCGGAGAAGACACGTTACGTTTCTTAAACTCTTTTTCCCATCATACACAGGGATCCCGACAAGCCAGTCACAGCCCCACTGGATCCCTCGACAGAGGTCATCTGAGCGGTGGAGAAGACAGGAAAGGCTGGCACAGCCACAACCCACTGAACCCCAAAGTCAGCAGAGTGAGGGGCAGGCCAAAGCGCAGATGTTCTCCAAACGAGAGCACATAGCCTTTTTTGGCCGCTGCCTCAACCGTGATCAGATTGGCCACCGCCCCAAATAGAGTCAAATTGCCCGCCAAAGTGGAGCCGGCAGCCAGCAACAACCAAGCGGTAGTCTCCTGTCGGGGCAGGAACGATTGCAGCAACAGCACCGCCGGCACATTGGAGATGAGGTTGGATAAAACGGCCACACTACTCAGCAGGGCAAGAGGGGATCCCGCCAGACTCTCTGCCAAGGATCCCAAGCCCATCCCCCAAACAGTGACCAGCTCTCGCGTTGCCCGCGTCAGGATAAATAGCCCGGAAAACATCACCAGCAGATTCCAGTCCACCTGCCCCAAAAATCGCTCCGGCTTCAGCCTACGGGTAATCAACAACAGGGCTGCCGCCACCAAGGCCGATTCTGCCAAGGGAAGTCCGGCTACAAAGGCCACAAACAGCCCCCCCGTAATCACCACGCTCTTGCGCAACAGGGGCGGATAGAGCCGCAGCGGTAGCCAAGGCACCTGGGCAAAGGGTTTCAACGAGCGCACCTCAGGGTAGTACAACCACAGCAACCCCACTTCCAGCAGCAGCCCTACCACGGCAATGGGGGTCATCTGGGCAGCAAACTCCAGGTAGCCGATCCCAGAGAAGGAGCCGATCAGGATATTCTGCGGGTTGCCGCTCAGGGTGGCGACGGATCCCAGGTTGGTGGCTGCCGCCAAGCCCAGCAGATAGGGAATCGGGTTTAACCCCAGCACCGTTGTGACCTGCAAAGTCAGGGGAGTAAACACCAGCGCCAGCGTGTCGTTGAGCAGGAAAGCCGAGAGCAGCCCGCTGCCGAACACCAGCATGATCAACAGACCAAAGGGGCTGCGGCTCACCCGAATCAAGCCCAGCAAAGCCAACTGAAAAGCCCCCCCATAGGACAAGCTGGCATTTACCACCATCATGCTCAGGAGAAACACAATCGTGGTCGGGTCAATGGCTTCCCAAGCCTGCCGTAGCGACAAGGTCCCCAAGCCAATCAACAGGGCGGATCCCACCAGGGCGATGGTGGCCCGGTTCATACGCAACCTAGGCAGGGATCCCAGTCCCAGCCCGACATAGCTCAAACCCAACACCAACCAAGACAGCCCCTGCACCCCCCGATCCCTCCCGCACTTCTTTCAGGATCCCTGATGGGTTCAGCCAATGGCAAAGGCTGGAGTTGAAACAGGCCCAACATTCCCGATACTCAATAAGTCACAAATAAGTCACAAGAACCAATCATGGTCAGAAACCTTTCGGGATAGTCCAAAAGCTCCGCTGGATCAGCGCGTTTGCCTCGGCGAGCTGCAGACCGAGCAGAGGTGGCGAGAATATCCAAGGTCTGGCCATCGTTCGTAGGATAATGGGAGCCCGCAGACATTGAGTTACCCACCGTTCACTGAGGAGTTGTCCCCTTGGTCAAAGAACGCGTAGAGGTCATCGTCCCGGCCACCACCGCCAACTTGGGGCCAGGGTTCGACTGCATCGGTGCAGCCCTAGAGCTCTACAATCACTTCTATTTTCGCGAGATCCCTTCTGGCCTCAGCATCCACTACCGCGGCAGCGACCACATTAGCCAGAGCAAGGACAACCTGGTGTACCGGGCTTTTTGCCGCGCCTTTGAGCTGCTGAGTAAGCCTGTGCCGGGGGTAGAAATCGAAATCACCCTCAACGTGCCGCTGGCGCGGGGGTTGGGCAGTTCTGCTACCGCCATTGTCGGCGGCTTGCTGGGGGCCAATGCCATTGGGGCGCTTAACTTAGCTCCCGAAACCCTCCTACAACTGGCCATTGCCCTAGAAGGCCATCCAGACAATGTGGTGCCCGCCCTGCAGGGCAGTTGTCAGCTTTGTGTGCAGGGACAGCAGGGGCAGTGGGTGTTCTGTCCGGTGGAGTGGCATGAGAGCATTGGCATCCTGGCTGTGGTGCCCAACTTTAAGCTTTCCACCCAAGCGGCCCGCGAGATCCTGCCCAAATCCGTCAGCTTGGCGGATGCAGTTTTTTCCAGCAGCCATCTGGGCCTACTCATCCGCAGCCTGCAGTCGGGGCGGGTGGACTGGCTGAAGGTGGCCCTGCAGGATCGGCTGCACCAGCCGGCGCGTATGGAGCTGATCACCGGGTTCAAAACGGTTCAAGCTGCAGCCATGGCTGCCGGAGCCTATGGAGTGGTGATCAGCGGAGCCGGGCCTACCCTTTTGGCCCTCTGTGCTCCCGAGAATCGGGAACGGGTGGGATCCGCGATGGTCAGCGCTTGGGCGCAGTTGGATATTGAAGCGGAGGCCAAACTGCTCAACCTGGACCGGCAGGGAGGACGGGTGGTGATCCACTCCCAGCCGTCTGGATAGGAAACTCCCTCTCCAGTCGGGGAGCTACCCTGCTGCCGGGAAGCCATCTTGCAGCAGCAACACCAAGGGCGGAAGAAATAGCCAAGCCGCCACCATCAAGGACGCCGCTGCCGCCATCAACACCGCTGCTGCCGCGCAATCTTTGGCGATCTCGGCCAAGAGGTGATACTTGCTGCCCAGGGTGAGATCCACCACCGCTTCCAGAGCGGTATTGACCAGCTCAAGCGCCATCACCAAGCCGCTGGTCAGGCTGATCAGGGCCATTTCCACAGCGCTCAGCCGCAGGCCCAGCCCAAGGCCAAAGGCTATCACCGCCACCGCCATGTGGATGCGGAAGTTGCGCTGAGTGCAGATGGCATAGACCAAGCCCTTGCCCGCGTAGTAAAAACTTTTGCCCAGGTTGTCAGCCACTTGCCAAGAGGGGGGGCGTCGCCAGGGATCCATCCCCGAAGGCTCGGCAGTTGCTGCGGGATCGGCCTCAGAGATAGGCGCTGGGTCTACACCGGTGGGCCCGGAATGGACGCGCCGCCGGAACACCGCCAGGCGAGAACGCTCCGGCAACCGACTAGGGCTGTTGGCCATGGGCCACCTCCCCATCCAGTTGGATGGCTGCGAGCAACTGTCGCTGTTGCTGCAACATGCGCTGCAGGGACAGTTCATCCGGGTGATCCCACCCCAGCAGATGGAGCAACCCGTGGCTGGCCAACCAGGCCAACTCTTGCGAAAGACGATGCCCCTGCGCCTTGGCTTGTGCGCGGGCGGTGGGCACCGAAATCACAATATCCCCCAGCAGGCGTACCCCCGTTACGTCTTGGATCTCAAAGGGGGCAAACATCTCCTGCGCGGCAAAGGCCAACACATCGGTGGGCTCGTCGAGATGGCGAAACTCGCGGTTGAGCTGGCGGATGTGTTCATCGGAAGTGAGGCAAAGGCTGAGCTCGCATGGCTCCTGGACTCCCAGCTCTTTCAGCCAGATCTCGAACCAATGACGCCAAGTGGCTTCTTCAATCGGGCTTGGGATGTTGAATTGCAGATAGAGATCTAATAAAAATCCATCCATGCGGGCCTCACTCACACCACGCCCCTTATTCTACTGGTTTGCCCAGATTGGGCCAGGTTTTGCTTCTTTGCTCTGCCAGCTGTTTCAGCGCCTGTCGTAGTCGATTCTCCAGCTCATGGCAGCCCGAATGCAAATCCTCTGGCGGGAACAGATCTCCGGCAACGCCGACCGCCCAGGCCCCTGTTTGCAGGTATTCCGCTGCCCCGGCCAAGGTGACTCCCCCTGTGGGGATCAACGGCAGGGATCCCAGCACCGATTGTAGATGGCGCAGGTAGCGGGATCCCCCCATGCTCTCCACCGGAAACACCTTCACTGCCGTTGCCCCCGCCTGCCACGCCCTCCAGATCTCGCCGGGGGTGAGGGCACCGGGCACGATGGGCAGCCCTACTTCCCGACCCCAACGGATGACTTGCTCATCGGTGAAGGGGCAAACGCAAAACTGGGCTCCTGCCTGCCAAGCCTGCTCCGCCATCTGTCGATTGAGAACAGTGCCCACCCCTATCCAACACTGCGGGTGGTCTTGCCGCAGTTGGGCAATCAACTCCAGGTATTGGGGAACTTGCGTGGTGATTTCAATGTGGCGGATCCCGGCCCGGATGGCCAGCATGGATCCCTCTAGGGCCTGGGCTGGGCTGGCACAGAGGCGGATCACGGCAATCAGCGGCTGCTGCCACAGATGGAGTAACCAGGGGTGCTGTGACCCTTTTCTGAAACTGCACTCAGCATCCTCGAATGCCATCTGTAGGAAAATACCCGCTCAGTGTTTTGCAGTTGCTTGGGTTTAGCTTAAGTTTAATTGCAATCCAAAAACGAAAAAGTCAGCCTGCCAATGAAATAATGACAAACCATAAAGCCTAAACGTCTTTTCTTTCAAGGGAAAGCCTAGCAGATGACTCAGGAACAAGCAAAGCCGGTGTTTTATAGGGGCAACTGTTTGCGCGTTCGTGGCCTTTGCCGGAGTGTTTGCTTTTCCCAGCTTTTCACGGCGTTGCTGGTTCCTGCTCTGGCCTTGTTGTCTCCCTAACCGGTGCTGAACTCAGCAGAGAAGAGGAGGAAGATTCCTCAAACCAAAGGTGCCGCAAGGTATCCCGTCTGTATGAGGCAACTTTTTGGTTGGCCTTCTAAGCGTGAGGTTTGCCAGCAGGTGAGCGGCCAGTTTATCGTCATTTCCTAGTTTTTCTAGTCCGTTGAGGTTGCTGCCGCTTGAGTTGCATGCCGTCAGGCCTGTGGGATCCGGAGGTGGAGTCGCTACTGTCTGGCTCTTCTGTTGCTGTTCGGAGTAGCCCTAAATAGCCAGCTCAGGCCCGATTCAGATCCGTGGGGATCTTTGTATCCTTAGGGTCGATGGGTCAGTCGCAGAGGGTGTGAGGAGTGACGAGTCTGAGTCGTGGGGCACGCAGACTGAAAGTGTGGGTGATGCTTGGATTGCTCACCCTCTTGCTGTTGGGGGGACTGGGGGGGGTTGCCCCGTCTCAGGCGCAGAATGTCAACCAATTGCAACAGCGGCAGCAGCAGATCCAGCAACAAATCCAGAGCACTCAGCGCCGCTTGGGAGAACTGCGCCAAGCAGAAGAAGAAGCCCGCCGCCGCATGGGATCCCTGCAGCAAAACATTCGACAGACCGAATCCAGCCTTCGCGACAATCAGTATCGTCTGGAACAAGCCCAGAAAGCCCTGGAGCAAGCTCAAAAGGAGCTACAGGAGCTGGAAGACCGCCTGAGACGGCAGCAACAGGGCACGGCTGCCCGTTTGCGCTACATGCAGCGACAGGGGGCCGAACATTGGTGGGCTTTGCTGCTCACCAGCCGTGACTTGAACGAGTTTTTCGACCGCCGCCACCAACTGCAACTGTTGATCGAGGCGGATCGGCAGTTGATCCAAGAGCTGCAAGCAATGGCCAAAGAGGTGGATCAACAGCGCATTGCCCTGGAGATGCAGCGCAACGAGATTTCCTTGATTTTGCAGGAGCTGGCCGCCCAGAAGAATCAACTGCAGCAGCAGGCTGCCGCCCAAGAGCAACTGGTGGGCCGCTTGGCCAACGAACGCGCGGCCTATGAAGCAGCCCAACGGCGGTTGGAAGCCGATTCTCGACAGCTCACCAGTCTGATCCAGCAACTGATCGCCCAGCAGGCCCAACAGCAAGGGGGCAGGGATCCCGTTCAAGGGACAGGCCGATTCATTGCTCCGGTGCGCGGGCCGATCACCAGCGGCTTTGGCTGGCGGGTTCACCCCCTCTACCGCAGTCGCCGCTTTCATGCGGGGATCGATTTTGGTGTGCCCACCGGCACCGCAGTCAGAGCTTCAGACCGGGGCACCGTCATCTACGCCGGTTGGTACGGCGGCTACGGCTATACGGTGATTGTGAATCACGGCGGCGGCATCACCACCCTGTACGCCCACAACAGCCGCGTTGCCGTTGGGGTAGGCCAGCAGGTACAGCGGGGGCAAGCAATTGCTGCTTCCGGCTCCACCGGCCTCTCCACCGGGCCCCATGTTCACTTTGAAGTGCGCGTCAATGGCCAACCGGTGGATCCCCGCCGCTACCTGTGAAGCAAAGCCTCCGTCGGCAACAGCTTCAGGGATCCCGCCTGCAATGTCCACCGCACATCGGCAATGGAGGACAGCTCCTCCGGGTCGTGAGAAACCACCAGCACCGTCCAGGTGGACTTCAGCCGGGCCAACAGCTCGATCAACTGCCGCCGCACCGACCAATCCAATCCTGCCGTCGGCTCATCCAGCAACAGCAAAAACGGGCCACGGATCAACTGGACGGCCAGGGCCAAGCGCCGCTGTTGCCCGCCGCTGAGGCGGTTTGGGGAGGTATGTAGAGGGATCCCTTCCAATCCCACCTGTCTGAGGGCGTTTTCGATCTCTTTTCTCTGTAGCTCTGGATAACCAAAGCGCATTTCCTCCAGCACCGTCAAGCCGCAAAAGTGGCGCTCTGGAAACTGAAACACCAACCCCGCCATGCTGCGCAAGCGGTTGGGGGAAAGTTCTGCCCCTCCCCAGGTAATCCGTCCTTGGGTGGGCCGCGCCAAGCCAGCCAAAATCTCCAGCAGGGTGCTCTTGCCCGCCCCACTTTTGCCCACGATCAGCCCCAACTGGTTCAGGCCCAACTCAAAGGAGAGATCGTTGAGAATGGGCTGGGAGACGGCTGCCGGATGGTAGGAAAGATGCTGAACTTGCAACATGGGGGGCAAAAGAGGGGGATGCTGTCGTTATTTTGGCACCGGAAGATCCCCGCGCGACAGCTATGGCCCTTCTTCAGCGGGAAGGTCGAAGCTTGGGAAACACCTCTATCCGGAGGAGCAGATTAAGCTAGCCTGAAGGTAGGGTAAATTATCGCTCTGGTTATCCTGATGGCGCAGCCTTCTTCTGCAGATTCTCCTTCGGTTGGGGCGGGATCCCCCCCCCAGCTGAGTTACACCCGCCTGGCCATGCGCAACATGGTGCGCAAAGGCAAGACTTCCCTGCTTCACTTCACCCTGACAGCGGTGGGGTTGGTGGCCCTGCTGGTGGGGCTGGCCTACCTGTTTCACTGAGTTTTCACTGAGTTCCGCGAGAGTGTCCTGGCTATACCCTCTTGCAGTTGTTCCTAGGGCGGGAAAGCCACACCCTGAAAGGTCTTTCTTGTTACACTCCATGTCGCTTCTTGAGCTTTTCCCAAGATTAGGTGTTAGGAAGGAACAAGCAGCAATGGCTCCCACGGTTCGAGCGTACGGCAATCCCGGCTGCTGAAACGCCAACCCTTGGCTTTTGGATTTTGGCCTATGCAGACTTCGCCAGACCTCACCTCCGCTCGTTCTGTCATTCGCCTGCTGTTGTTTGCCAAGAGTCGAGCTGTCGTTGCCGAACTTGAGGAACATCTGCGCCAGCACATCCAGGGGTTGCCCGGCCAATACCCTGCCCAACTGGAAGTGGTGCCGCTGGAGGAGCACCCCTACCTGGCGGAGCATTACAAGCTGGTGGCGACTCCGGCTCTGGTCAAGGCTGAGCCCTTGCCTGCTCAGGTTTTGGCGGGCGGAGACTTGGCGACGCAGTTGGAAGTGTGGTGGCCCCGTTGGCAAGGCCAGGCGGCCTTGGCTTCCCATCAAGAAGGGGCAGGACAGGATCCCACCTCCCCTCCGACCACCGAGGCGCTGTTGCAAATGTCGGAAGAGGTGTTTTTGCTGCGGCAGGAGCGGGCCCAATTGCGGGAGCAGTTGGACTTCAAAGATCGCGTTCTGGCCATGCTGGTGCATGATTTGCGCAGCCCCCTGACGGCCACGGCTTTGGCGGTCGAAACCCTGCAACAGGGGCGCGAGGGATCCCTGGACAAAGCGCTGGAACGGCAGTTGTTCGACCACGCGCGCCAGCAACTGCGCAAGATGGACAGCATGATCACCGATATCCTGGAGTCGGCCCGTGGCGCTGCCTCGGAGCTGAGGATTCGAGCCGTAGAAACCCAGTTGCCCGGCTTGTGTCAGGCGGTGATCGAGGAGCTATGGCCGCGCATTCAAGGCAAGCGGCTGCAGTTTCAAGCGGATATTCCCGTGGATCTGCCCTCCGTCCATGTGGATCCCGACAAGATCCGCCAAGTTCTGTTCAACCTGCTGGACAACGCCATCAAGTACACCCCCGCCGGGGGATCCATCCGCCTCGATGTCCTCCATCGCACCAGCCAAAAGGTGCAGGTGACCGTCAGCGATACCGGCCCTGGGATCCCGGAAGCCGACCAAGAGAGCATCTTCTCCGATTCTGTCCGTCTGTCCCGGGATCAACAGCAGGAGGGCTATGGCATCGGCCTTTCCCTCTGCCGACGGATCGTGCGCGCTCACTACGGCCAGATTTGGGTGGAGTCTTCCTTGGGCAAAGGCAGCAGCTTTCATTTCACTTTGCCCGTGTATCGGCTCTGCAAGGGCTAGCCGGGAGCTGGCTCCCCATGGGTGTAAACTACCCGACCCTGACTGCTTCGCAGTACAGGGCGGGCTTTCGGTAGCCCT
>NZ_JANSIH010000071.1:0-9404 GCF_047462075.1 Synechococcus sp. R55.2 | reverse complement strand
ATCATTTCCCCCCGTCCGCTGCGCCGACTGCCTTCAGCATGAAGTCCACCAGCAGGGGGTAGAACTCGTCGGGGCGTTCGTAGCGCGCCTGCACATGCTCGCAGCCCTGCGCCCACCAGAGTTGCTTGGGTTCGCGCGCGGCGTGGAAGAGCCGCTCGGCGTGCGAAGGCGGGATGAGTTGGTCGTGCGTGCCGTGCATCAGTAGCACAGGGCGCGGGGCAATGTGGGCGATCACCGCTTCGGGCGCGACCTTGTGCGCGGACTGGCGCGTGTAGAGCCTGCCAATCAGCAGTGTCGGGTGCAATAGGATGGACGCCTTGCCCACTGCGTTGCGCCACCAATCCTTGACCGCCAAGTTCAGCCGTGCGTAGGCGGAGTCGGCGACGACGGCGCGGATGCGCGGGTCTTCCGCCGCTGCCAAGATAGCTGCCGCGCCGCCCATCGACGCGCCGTAGACCACCACGGGCAAATCGGGCGCAGTGCGCGTCGCGAAGTCCACCGCCGACAGCACATCCAGCCGCTCCAAATCGCCAATCGTACACAAATCGCCCTCGCTCTTGCCCATCGCGCGGAAGTCGAACACCAAGCAGTGGAAGCCTGCCTGCCACAGTTCACGGGCGACGGGCAACGGCTCGCAGCGGTTCATCAGGTAGCCATGACACAGAATCGCGATTCCGACGGGCTTCGGCGCGGGTAGCCACCAGCCGTGCAGCCGTATCCCGTCGCGCGACGGGAACGCCACATTCTGGTACGGTAGCCCCAAGTCGCGCGGCGTGATGAAAAACGGCGTGCGCGGGGGACGCAGCGTCGCGCGAGTCGCCAAATAGTTCACCAGGAGCAGTACCCCCAGCGCCAGCCCGACGCCGACCACAATCGCCAGCCACATCGCCCAAAGTATACACCATGCGCCCCCACCCCTTGACAAAACCCCCTCGCCGCATGGTATATTAATGGCACAACGACGCGGGGTGGAGCAGTCCGGTAGCTCGTCGGGCTCATAACCCGAAGGTCGTGGGTTCAAATCCCACCCCCGCAACCATTTTTATTTTAACATCCCCAACAGGTACAATTCCCGCACATGCTGCCTGAGTGGCTGCTTCAGGTGGGCGAGGCGACGCCCGCGCCGACGCATGGCGCCCCCACCGTCTGGCGCGAGGCGTGCCTTGAGTCGCGCCCCGTGCTGCTGGCTTCGTGGCTTGCCGAGCAATCCCAGCCTGTGGTGGTGCTGACGCCCTCGTTGTCGCGCGCCGAGCAGTGGCTGGCGGTGCTGCTGCGTCTGGGGCTGCCCGAAGAGCGGCTGCTGCGCCTGCCCAGCAGCCTGACCCCGCTTTTGGAGCCGACAGGCGTGGAGCAGGAGACGCTGCACGAACGCCTACGCGCCCTGCACGCGCTGCATCGGGGCGAGGCGGTGTGCATCCTTGCGCCGATTGCCGCCGCGCTGCAACGCACGATGCCGCCCGCGCTGTTCGAGGCGGAGCTGGTGCGCCTGCGCCTGCCCGACGCCGAGCCGCCCGACACGCACGAGTGGCTGTGCCAAATCGCGCCCGACGCGCTGCTGCGCCGACTCGCCGAAGACGGCTACGAGTACCAAGAGCCTGTGCGCCTGCCCGGACGCTTCGCGCGGCGCGGCGGAATTGTGGATGTGTTTCCGATGGGCGCGGAGCTGCCCGTGCGCATCGAGTTCTGGGGCGACGAAATCGCCAGCCTGCGCTTGTTTGAGCCTGCCACCCAGCGTTCGGTCAAGCAGGTCAAGTATGCCGTGCTGCTGCCCGCGCGCGAGGTTCCGATGGGCGCGCCCGAAGTCGCCGAGCGCGTCCGCGCCGCGTGGGAGGCGCGCACTGCCCGTCAGCCCGCCGCGCTGCAACCGACCCTGCGCCAGAATCTGGAAGACGACCTGCGCCCGCTGATGCAAGGCGCGCCGTTCGATCGGCTGGAGCTGTACCTGCCGTGGCTGCTGCCCGCGCGCGCCTGCCTACTGGACTACCTGCCCGAAAGCGGCTGGCTGGTGCTGGACGAGCCGCTGATGCTGAACACCGCCTATGACCGCGCCGTCGAGGAGCTGGCGCAGTCGCTGACCTCACGCGCCGAGCGCGGCGACATCCCCCCCCTGCAGCCCGATGAGTATGTGGAGCCGTTCGAGCGCGTGATGCGCCATCGCACAAGCCTGCTGCTGGGCGATCCGATTGTGGCGGGGGGTAAGCCGTTCCCCGTCGCGCAGGAGTACGAACTGGGCACGCGCACGCTGCGCACCGCAACGGGCACGGTCGCCGACCTGTGGCAGCGCGTCTACCGCTGGCAGCAGGCGGGCTACCGCATCGTGATCGCCACCGACCGCCCCACCCAAGTGCGCCGCGCCTTGCAAGAGGCGTCGCTGGAGGGCAGCGTCGAGCTGTTTCAGGGCAACCTCGGCGGCGGGTTCGTGTGGGACGCCAAGCAGTTCGCGCTCATCACGGATGCCGAGCTGTTCGAAAACCATCGCCTGCGCCTGCCCCCACGCCGATTCACCGAAGGCGTGCCGATTACCTCCATCATGGACTTGCAGCCGGGCGACTATGTGGTGCATCTCTATCACGGCGTCGGGGTGTTCCGCGGGCTAACGACGCTGGAGCGCGACGGCGTCAAGCGCGAGTACCTGCTGATCGAATACGCGCACCCCGACCGCATCTTCGTGCCCGTAGACCAGTTAGACCGCATCCAGAAGTACCTTGCGCCCGACGACAAGCCGCCCGAAATCAAGCGGCTGAACAGCATGGTGTGGGCGCGCACGGTCGCCCGCGCCCGCCAAAAAGCGAAAGAGGTCGCCGAAGAGCTGGTGCGCATCTACGCTCTGCGCGAGAAAGTCACCCGCCCCACCTACGGCGAGGACGCCCCGTGGCAAGCCGAGATGGAGGCGATGTTCCCCTACATCGAGACCGAGGGGCAACTGCGCGCGATTGCCGAAGTGAAAGCGGACATGGAATCGCCCCACCCGATGGACAGGCTGCTGATTGGCGATGTCGGCTTCGGCAAGACGGAGGTCGCCCTGCGCGCCGCCTTCAAAGCGATTATGGCAGGCAGGCAGGTCGCGCTGATGTGCCCCACCACCATTCTGGCGTACCAGCACTACCAGACCTTCAAGGAGCGGTTCGAGCCGTTCGGCGTGCAGGTCGCGCTGCTGAGCCGCCTGATTAGCCCCGCCGAGCAGAAGCGCATCCTGCACGGGCTGAAAACGGGCGCAGTCGATATGGTCATCGGCACGCACCGCCTGCTGTCTAACGATGTCGCCTTCAAAAACTTGGGGCTGGTGATTATCGACGAGGAGCAGCGCTTCGGCGTGATGCAGAAAGAGAAGTTCAAGAAACTGCGCGGCACGGTCGATGTGCTGTCGATGAGCGCGACGCCCATCCCGCGCACGCTGTATATGGCGCTGACCGAGATCCGCGACATGAGCATGATTACCGACCCGCCCCCAGGCAGGCTGCCGATACGCACAATCGTCGCGCCCTACACCGACTGGATGACGCGCGAGGCGATTCTGCGCGAGTTGCAGCGCGACGGGCAGGTGTTCTATGTCGTGCCGCGCATTCAGGGCATCACGCATGTCGCCGAGCGGCTACAGGGGCTGGTTCCGCACGCGCGAATCGCCGTCGCGCACGGGCAGATGCCCCCGCAGGAGGTGGAGGCGACCGTGCTGGCGTTCTACAACCGCGAGTACGATGTGCTGGTCAGCACCACCATCATCGAAAACGGACTGGACATGCCGAATGTGAACACGCTGATTGTGGAGGGCGCGGAGCGGTTCGGCCTGGGGCAGTTGTATCAGTTGCGTGGGCGCGTGGGGCGGTCGGATCGTCAAGCGTATGCCTACTTCCTGTACCGCGCGGGCAAACTCACCGAGAAGGCGGAAGACCGCCTGCAAGCGCTGCGCGAGTTCTCGCACTTAGGCTCAGGCTTCGCGCTGGCGATGCGCGACCTGGAGATTCGCGGCGCAGGCAATTTGCTGGGCGAGGAGCAGCACGGCGCGATGCGCTCCGTCGGGCTGGAGTTGTATCAGGCGATGTTGCGCGACGCCATCCGCCGCCTGCGCCAAGGCGAAACGCAGTGGAGCTTGGACGCGCCCGTTGACGAGGAGCTGCCCGACGCCAGCAAGTTGCCTGTGGACGCCTACATCCCGCACGACTACATTCAGGATGTCGCGCAGCGGCTGGGCTACTACAAGCGCATCGCGGGCAGCCGCACGCGCGAGGAACTCAAGTCGCTCGTGCGCGAGTTGCGCGACCGCTACGGCGAGCTGCCCATCCCGCTGAAGAGCCTGATTCGGCTGATGGAGCAGCGCATTCTGGCGCACGCGCTGGGCGTGCAGACGATTGGCGTGGAGGGCAAGCGGCTGGTGTTGCGCTTCAAGCCTGATCGCAAACTCAAGGCGCGCTGGCAACTCGCGCTGCAGCAAGCCATTCGCGGCGCGCGCACGCAGCCCGACGAAATCAGCGCGCCCATCGGCGACCACCCGCTGGAGACGCTGATGCAGATACTGGGCGAACTCAAGGCGTGTACGGAGGTGTAATTGATATTGTGCCCCCCTCCTGCAGGTTCCCCCCCCCGCTTCGCGAGGGGAACCACGAGAGGCGCGCCTACTCGGTTCCCCCTGCTTGCAGGGGGAACCCTGACGTCTGCCATTTTAACATCCCCACACCCACATCCCCTTGAATAACAAAACGCCCATCGGGTATCCCTATCCCTACTATGGTACGACTTAGACACGCCGAGATGGGACAACCCGATGGGCAACACCACAACACACACCCAGTATACCACCTCCAACACCTCATCAGCACCACACCCCTCAACACCACACGACCCGAACCCTACCGCACCCTCCAACAACTCACCCGCGCCGAACTCATCACCACCGCACGAAAAACCATCGCCCAACTCGCACGCACCCAACACCCCTACCCCAACCACATCCCCAACCGCTACTACCGACACTTCCAACGCTACTTCGACCCCGACGCCGCCTTCCAGCACCTGTTCCAACATACCCTCCACGCCGTCCCTTAAAGGGGTAGGTTTTTTCTGAGGGCACGGAAACCTACCCCTTTAAGAGGGTCGGGGTGGGGGCGAAATGTTTATCTACGCAACGGCACTGATTGCTTAACCTTCCACATCAAACTTCCAATCGGTGGGCGGCGGCGGGTCGTAGGTCTCTTGGCACGCGCGTTGCCGCTCCTCCTGCTCCAACTCGGTCAGCAGCGCGCGCCGCTTGCGGCGCAGCAGGCTCTGGCAGCGGTCATCTGCCTCCAACGCGCGGCGCAGCAAGGGCAGCCACTTCGGGTCAGGCTCCAGACGCTCCAGCGTGCGCAGCGTCTCCTCGCGCCGCTGCAGCAGCCCCGTGACCTCGTCCCAGCGGTCGTCCTCAATCGCGTCCTCCAAGCAGAGGCTCAGCATCCAAAAGTCGTGCAGCAGCGTCTCCACCAGCGATTTAGCCATGCAGACTCACCTTCGCTGCGGGCAGCGCGACCTGCGTTTCCGACTCCGTTGCAATCGTGTCCCACGCCTCGCGGAGTTCGGAGAGCAGATGAACCACATGCTCCAATCGGTCGCGGCTGTCGTTGATGTTCGCCTCCACCAACTGGTTATACATGTAGGTGTAGAGACGGAACAGGTTCTCGGCGATTTCGCCGCCCTTGTCGAAGTCGAGGCTGCTGATGAGTTCGGCAAGGATTTTCTGGGCGCGTTGCAGTTTGGTGTTCTGGGTCTCGTAGTCGCGTTGCTGCATCGCGTATGCCGCCTCGTTGATGAAGCGGATTGCCCCGTCATACAGCATCACAATCAGCCGCGCGGGGCTGGCGGTCTCCACCGCCGTCTCCAAGTATCGCTCGTGTCCGTTCACGCCACCATACATGGACTGACCTCCATCACCTGCCTGCGATGCCCACGCGCGGCAGGGTCGCCGCGAACGCCGCCAAGCGCGCCCCTTGGCTCTGCATCTGGCTAATCGCGCGCTCCATCCGCGCGAACTGCTCGCGCAGCATCAGTTGCCGACGATTGACCTCCTCGCGGATGGACTCGATCTGGCGGTCAATCGCGCTCATCTGGTCGCGGAGGGTGTTCGTGGCGTTCTGGATGTCGCCGTTCACGATGTCGGTCGCTTGCCGCGCGAACAGGCGCACTTGGTCGGCGACGCCGCGCGTGAAGTGAACCCTACCGTATGTGCCTGGCGCGGTCGCCGTCACGCGGATTTGCAGCCCTGCCGTGTTGGGGTTGTCGCTGTTGCCCGTGAGGAACTGCCCGCGCCCTGTCGCCGCCTCACCGTTGATTGTGCCTTGCACATCCAGCCCCTCGGCGTTGATGGGCGTTGTGCCAATCCCAGAGTTGTCGGACGCCGCCGCGAGGTTCGAGACCACCGTGAAGTTGCTTGCCGAGCCGTAGTTGACCGCGCGAATGACGAGCTTGCCGTTCTCTTGGCTGGCGACGACACGATTGCGCAGGCGCGGGTCGTTGTTGATTTGGTTGATGGTGTCCTGAAGCGTGTTGCCTGCCGCGAGCGTGAGGTTCACGGATTCGCTGCCAAAAAGCGCGCCGCTGAAGGTGAGCACTTCCGTCGTCGTGCTGGCAGAGGTCTGTGCGACGCTCGCCATCGCCTCCGCGCGGGTCGCCGCCTGGGTAATGACCACCTCATAGCCTGCCTGCGGCGAGGCTTTGGTCTTGTCAGTCGACGAGATGAAGCTGATGTTCGGGTCGGTTGCTCGCCCCGACGCCGTGAACAGGCGCATCACGCCCTGCAGGTCTTGCGTCAGGGCTTGCGTGAACTTGCCCTCGTCGAAGCTAAGCTTGCCGTCCTGACCCAGCTGCACGCCCACCTGCGCCAGCACACGCAGGTTGTCCTGCAGGTTCGGCACCGCGCTAATCGTGCGGTTGATGATGCCGTCCACCACACTACTGACCGTCGTATCGCCAAACAGCACGCCCGCTTTGAGTGTGTTCTTGTCGATGGAGGCGTTCTGCTTCAGGAAGTCCACCAGACTGTTGAAGGCGTTCACGAAGTTATTGACCGCGCCTTTGGCGGCTTCCGTGTCGCGCGAGAGCGTGAGAATCGCCGTCTTGGGATTGTTGGCGTCCGCGCTGAGCAGATTAATCGTTACGCCCTGTATCGCATCGTTCACTTGGTTGCGACTGCGCCTATACTGGAACCCGTCGATGGTGAACTCGGCGTCCTGCGCCTGCACAAGTTCGTTCTGGTAGCCGTTTTGCAGCACGCCCAGGTTCTTGAGGATGTTCTTGTCGTCGACGAAGGTCGGCAGGTTGCTCCCGCCGTCGATTTTGAGGCGGTAGTAGGTTGTGCCGTTCTCCGTCTCGCTGACGATGGACGCCGTGACGCCCGCGCCTGCGTTGTTGATTTTGCCCACCAGCGAGGCGAGCGTGTCGGTCGCAAAGTCCACGGCGATGCTCTGTCCGTTAATTTGAATTGTACCGCTCGGCGGGTTGGTCATCCCGAACACCTGTGCGAGCGTCTGCCCCGCGTCGCGGAATCGGTCAGAGAGCGCGGCGTTGTTCTGCTGGTTGCGGATGAACTCGTTGTACGAGACGAGTTTCAGCGTCGGCGCAAGCACCTGCCATCCGTCGACATCCGCCAGCTGAATCTTGCTGTTTTTGCCCGTCTCGTTGGCGGTAAGGGTGAGGTAGACCCCGTTGTCGGTGTTGAGAATCGATGCCGTGACGCCAGCGCCCGCTGCATTAATCTTCTGCGCCACTGTTTGCAGGGTGTCTGTGGATTGGAGCGTAATCACCTTGCCGTTGACCATAAATTGCCCGCTAACGCCCAGCTCGGCGGTGGCGGAGGTGTGCGCACTGCTCACAATCTTATGCGCCTGCGCCAACTTACTGACCTTCAACTCGTAAGTTCCTGGAAGCGCTTCGGTGGAAGAGGTGATGGTCGCCACCTGCGTGTCGCTGGATGTGCCGCGCACCGAGTTGAACGCGCTGTTGACCGAGAGCGCGCCTGCCGCCGTCGCCAAATTGTTGACCAGCCCCCGAAACTGGTCGAACGCGCTCATGCGGCTCTGCAGTTGCGACTTGCGCACCATGAGCCGCTGCATCGGGCGTGACTGCAGCTCCGTTAGCTTCTGGATGATCGACTCGGTGTCAATCCCCGTCGCTAACCCTGCAAAGTTGATTCCGCTCAAATTCCCGCTGATCATTCTGACCCACCTCCTGGTATGCCCTACTCATCAGCCAGCCTCCATGCGACTCCACCGTCGTTGCCATTATCGGCAGCGTGTTCAGCGTTCTGGACTCTCAAAAATGCAGGTTTCGTTGCCGATAATCGGGGGGTGATGTGCGCCGTGCTGATTTGGGGCATGCTATGGATTGCCACAGCGCGGCTTACGGAGGAGCCACACCTACGGACAGACTGTCTAACGCCGTTGCACAGCGGTTATGCACGCCTTGACACGCAATTAGACGCATTGTCAAGCAGCGCAAAGCCAAGTGTCAACGCTGATAGACAGGCTGTCAAAGCCACAATCCGCATTCCCGAAAGCGTGACGGTCAGCGCAGCGCGCTTCCAACTGGGCGACATCGCCACTGTGGAAGGCGACGAGACGCTGTGTCAAACGCTTTTACGGATTGAGCTGGGCGCGTCGCCATTGGCTGGACAGTCGCGTTTGTTCACTCGACAGCAACTCATCACGCGCCTGCGCCTGCACGGGATAGACCTCAGCGCCATCCAACTGGAAATGCCGCACACGGTGCGCATCACGCGCGGGGCGCAGTCGCTGGATACCACGCAGCTGGAGCAGTTCGCCCGCGAGCAGTTACGGGCAGTGCTGGGCGAGGCGGCAAGCGAATGGACGCTGGAGAACCCGCCCGCGCCTGCTGCCATCCCCAGCGGGGCGGTGAGCTTTCGGCTGGAGGGCGAGCCGCGCGTGGCGTCCCAGTCGGCGACGCTGGAGGTGGTCGCGCTGGTGGAGAACCAGCCGCGCGCCCGCTACCTGCTGCGCTTCAAGGCGCCCTCCAAGGCGCGGCAAATCGCCGTGCGCTCGGGCGAGAGTGTCCAAGTGCGCGTCGTCGCTGACGGCGTGGTGCTGGAAGTCAAAGGCGTCGCCCGCGCCACAGGCGCACTCGACGAAACCATCCCTGTCTACATCCCCGACACGCAGAAGACACTCCGCGCCCAGATTGTTGACACAGGCGTACTGGAGGTGAGGCTATGAGCTTCGCGATTTGGACACTGTGTCTAATACTGAACAATAACGCATTCCTGCCGCTTGACGCCTTTTCCTCACGGGCACCCGAAAGTTTGTGCGCTGTGTCAAGTCTGCCCCCCTCCTTAAGGTTCCCCCCGCTTCGCGAGGGGAACCAAGCCGATTAGGTTACCCCAGTTTAAAGGGGGGACCATTAGGTCGGGGTTTGCATCCAGACAT
>NZ_JANSIH010000070.1:0-1183 GCF_047462075.1 Synechococcus sp. R55.2 | reverse complement strand
GGTGTACGAGTTCCCGGAGCTGCAGGGGATCATGGGGGCCGACTACGCTCGGCAGGATGGGGAACCGGAGGCGGTAGCCGAGGGGATTGAGCAACACTACTGGCCTTTGGGAGCGGGGGACGCTTTGCCCACAGCACTGACGGGGCGGGTGGTGGGCTGGGCAGATCGCCTGGATACCTTGGTGGGCATGTTTCGCTTGGGGCGGATCCCCACCGGCTCCTCGGATCGCTTTGCCCTGCGGCGGGCCGCCAACAGCCTGGTGCTGGTTGCCTGGGATGCCGGCTGGACTTTTGACTTCAACTTGCTGTTGCAGAGCGTGGTGCAGGACTATGCCTTTGGCGATGTCCACACCTTGCGAGCCTTGCAGGAGTTTTTGGCCCAACGGATACAGACCCTTTTGCAGGAGGAAAAACGGATTGATTACGACTTGGTCAGGGCTGTGGTGGGGGATCCCGAGTCGGTCAAAGCGGAGGATCCCCAGAAGGCCGAGCTCACCATGCGGGCCCTGGGCAACCTGCCCTTGACTTTGCTGCGGGCGGAGTACCTGCAACACCTGCGGGCCACCGGGGAATTGGCGGATCTCTATCCCACCCTCAATCGCTGCGCCCGCCTGGCAGCCCAAGGGGACTTGGACTACGCCGTGGTGGATCCGGCAGCCGCCGTGGATCCCGACCAGTTGCAGGAGGCGGCAGAAAGGGAGTTGTACGAGGCTTGCCAGAAGGTCTATCGCCTGGGGGTGGAGCCAGCCCTTCAGGGAGACTTTGTCCCCTTGGTGGAAGCTCTGCAAGCAGCAGCCCCTCAGGTAGCTCAGTTTTTTGAAGCCGTTTTGGTGATGGATCCGGATCCTGTGCGACGGGCCAGCCGGCTCAATTTGCTGGGAGTATTGCGCAACCAGTCGCGCCTGTTGGGGGACATGGGGGCTGTGGTCATGGCAGGGGAATCCTCGCCGGAGAAGACCCCCTAGCCGTTTCAGATCAGTTTACTTCGAGACAGATCCCCCTCACCCCCAGCTTCTCTCCCAGAGGGAGCTACCCCCCAAGGACTCTGTCCCACTGGCGCGAACGGCTTGGGAATGGACATATCGTCATTTCCACTCAAACTCAGAACACTGTGCCCACACCTAAACCGTTGGTCGCGTCTTCGCGTCAGCGTTGCGGAGCAATAGCGTTGCGGAGCAATAATG
>NZ_JANSIH010000069.1:0-9473 GCF_047462075.1 Synechococcus sp. R55.2 | reverse complement strand
CCTTAACACGCTGAACAATTACTGCTGCCGGGCTTGGGGCGTTACCGAGACCCAATTGGCGCTTTCCGGTCAAAAGATTGCTTGCTTGCCAGATTCAACTATCGCGAGCCTCTCTGCCGAGATGGTCGCCACCAATTGCCATCTCTGGATCACCGACCCCCCTTACGCCGACGCCGTCAACTACCACGAGATCACAGAATTTTTCATCGCGTGGTTGCGCAAGAATCCGCCCAAGGAGTTTGCCGATTGGGTGTGGGACAGTCGGCGGGCGTTGGCCATTCAGGGCAAGGGGGAAAAGTTCCGTCAGGATATGATTGCCGCCTATACTGCCTTGGCAAACCACATGCCCGACAACGGCTTGCAGATTGTGATGTTTACCCATCAGGATGCCGAAGTGTGGTCGGACATGGCCAGCATCATGTGGGGGGCGGGGTTGCAGGTCACAGCGGCTTGGTACATTGCCACCGAAACCACCTCCGAACTAAAAAAGGGCGGGTACGTGCAGGGCACGGTATTGTTGGTAGCGCGCAAGCGGGTGCGCGACGAGTCCGCCTATCGGGACGAACTGGTGGAGGAAGTGCGGCAGGAAGTAGCCCATCAAATCGAGACCATGGTGGGATTGAACCAGCGCACCAAGGGCAAAGGGCGCACCGAGAATTTGTTTGAGGATGCGGATTTGCAGATGGCGGGTTATGCGGCAGCGTTGCGGGTATTGACGGGCTACCGGCGCATTGATGGACAGGATATGGTGGCAGCAGCCCTGCGCCCCCGACCCAAAGGCGAAAGAGATATCGTTCGGGAAATTATTGATTATGCCGTGCAGGTTGCCAATGAGCATCTTGTACCTGAAGGCATCGCGCAGGGGGTGTGGGAGGGGTGCTGTGGTGCAGAGCGCTTTTATCTGAAAATGATGGAACTGGAAGCGGTAGGGCTGAAGAAGCTGGACAACTACCAGAACTTTGCCAAGGCATTTCGAGTTGGCGACTATGGCGAATTGATGGCCTCTCAGCAGCCCAACAATGCCCGACTCAAAAATGCTCTAGACTTCAAGAAGAGCAGCTTTGAGGGCGAATTTGGCCGCTCAGCACTGCGAGCCGTTTTGTTTGCTCTCTACGAACTGCAGAAAGAGGCGGATAGCGATGAGGTGATGGAACACCTGCGGTCTTTGGTGCCCAACTACCACATGCGCCGGGATGATTTGGTGGCTTTTTGTCAATACATTGCCCGCAAGCGAGAACACCGCTATCCAGAAGAATCCTCAGCCGCTAATATCTTGTTTGCACTGATTAGAAATGAACGCTTGGGTTGAAGAAGAAGTTATAGGATTAACTCACTCACAAGTTGTATTGCCAGGGCTTCCTTCAAGCTCAGCATCTGAGTTAAAGTATTTCTCAACAATCGACTTTATTTGGTTAACATAAGCTATAGCCTTGTCCGCATTTTTTTGTTTGTAGTATTCCAAGGGGACAATATCTACAGCTCCATAAAAAGCTAACTCCCTATCTTTGCGCATCTCAAACGATATGTTTTCCAGCAAGGCTATTTCCTCGTCAGAAAGCTCTGGGAACCGTTCTCTATTTTCTGCTACTTGGCCACCAGGGTCATGGGTTTTGCCGTAGTTTATTCCCTTAATGATTAGGCAAGCTTTGATGAATAACTCAATGATTTCTTGGCACATCCGAACTACATCAGCGTAATCGCCAACCTCATAGAAGAATGACAACGCTTGGATGCGATAATTAGCCCTTTGATAGTAGTCTCTTGCTAATTTCTTTCTCATCGTTATTCACCCAATAGGGGATCCCCCGGCATACTTTATACGTAATTAAACTGTCACAGATGAGTTGATTGACTATATCCCTGATCTGCGTGATGCAGTTCTGCTTTTCATAGATGATGTGGTGGTTGGTAGCCACTTCATAAGTCAAGCTGGCTGGCCTGCATAGCTCTGTGGGCTTTAGCAAGATAAAGTTTATCTCCAAGCCAAGAAGTTTTTCTAGATCCCTGCAGGTAGGAAGCAGTAAGTCATCTCTGCTTCTGCAATCGGGTATATTCTCTGCAATTACTAATAAATCGAGGTCAGAGCCGTGAACCCATGAATTATTGGCGCGGGATCCATAGACAACAATAGCCCACAGATCCGAGCCAAAGACGGATTGAATTTTCTCTTGAATAAGCCGCGCTTGTGCTTCGGATATTCCTATGCTGCGCTTCTCTCTGCCCTGAAAGCCTGCAGACTCTTGTACGGTTGACATGGCTACCTTGCGCTGATCAGCTTATTCTGCAAAGACGCTGCTTGCGCCTTCGGCTGCTCATTTTAAGGCTAGAGTATTGTTACAATTTTACCCCAGCCCGCCATGTCCAGCACTTCTTTCCTACGCCGTTTCAGTTCCCGCCAGCAGCGGCTCAGCCATGTCTTTCTCAAAGATCGCCTGGCAAAGGCACGCACCTACAAGCGCATTGCTGGGTACTTTCGCTCTTCTATTTTTGAATTGGTGACTGAAGAGATTACACACATCGAGCAGGTGCAGATCGTCTGTAACAGCGACTTGGATCCCTGGGATATTGCCATCGGCAAAGCTTCCCGCCAGGCCAGAGAAATGGCGCTCAAAGAAAAATGGAACGAAGAGAAAGGAGAATTGATCACCAGCCTATTACAGCGCCCCCGCTACCGTCAACTTTACGAAATCCTCAAAAGCGGCAAAGTGGAAGTGCGAGTGGTGTCAGCCGCAGATGCCCCCTTTCTCCACGGCAAAGCAGGTGTTATTGAGGCAAGAGATGGCACCAAATCTGCTTTTATCGGCAGCCTCAACGAAACGCGGCAGGGATGGCAAGAGCATTACGAAATTGTCTGGGAAGACCAGTCGCCAGAAGGGGTTGCTTGGGTCGAAGCGGAGTTTCAGTACCTGTGGGAACGGAGTGTTCCTCTGCCAGAAGCGATTGTGGAAGAGGTGGGGCGATTATCTCGCAAGGTAGAGGTATTTCTTCAAGACTTGCAACCTGTCGATGTTCCTGGAGCCGCATTGGTGGAAGCCCCTCTCTATCGCCGGGGTGAGGTTCTCAAACCATGGCAGCAGTCGTTTGTGGAAATGTTCCTGGAACACCGAGAGCTGTATGGTGCAGTGCGACTCATTCTGGCAGATGAAGTGGGGCTGGGTAAAACCTTGTCTTTGGCGGTTGCGGCGATGGTGGCGTGCCTTTTGGAAGATGGGCCAGCCTTAATTCTTTGTCCGGCTACCCTCTGCCAGCAGTGGCAAGTGGAACTCAAAGATAAACTGGGCATTCCCTCTGCTGTGTGGCTCTCCAACCGCAAGGTATGGCAAGATGCCAATGGGCACATCATCAAAACCAAGGGTGCTGAAGGTATTGGCCGTTGCCCCTATCAAATTGGTATTGTTTCTACGGGTCTCATCTTTCACAATGCCCCCGAAGCCCAATGCCTTTTGGAACGACGCTTTGGCACGATTGTCCTGGATGAGGCCCACCGCGCCCGCTGTACCCGTGGTGTCACGGTAAGGGATCCCAAACCCAACAATCTCTTGGACTTTATGGGCAAGGCGGCCACCCAGTCCAAGCACGTCCTTTTGGGCACAGCCACCCCCATCCAAACCCATGTTGAGGAACTGTGGGATCTGCTGGGAGTGCTCAACAGCGGTGCCGAGCATGTGTTGGGACGACGGCATCAGCAGTTGTGGCAGCAGACGCAAAGGATCCTGCCCATCTTGACAGGACAACAAGCAGTGACCGACGAGCATTTTGCCTGGAATTTGCTCCGCAATCCTCTGCCGCCATCTGTTGAGGATCCCTTGTTTGACCACATCCGCAGCGATCTGAAGCTCTTCAAAGGTCAACACTTCACAGATAAGCCCCTGACGGAATTGGAGGACTTCACCCGCCAAGAACTGCGAGATGCCCTGGAAGAGCGCCAACAGGGGCTGACTTTTTTCCAGCGACACAACCCAATTCTGCGCCATACCGTATTGCGAAAACGCTCTACCTTGGAAGAATTGGGCTTGCTTGAGCGGATTGCCGTCGATATTTGGCCGAGCGAGGGAGAGCAATTGCCCATGTTCTGTGGGCTGGGTTTGCTCACTTCTCCCGAATTTGATGTGGCCTATGAAGCTGCCCAAGATTTTGCTAGGGCTTTGAGACAGCGTACCCAATCCGCTGGGTTTATGAAAAGCATCATGCAAAGCCGGATCTGCTCCAGTATTGCCAGCGGCCTATCTACGGCTCAGAAACTACTGGAAAAGCGGCGTTTTTTTGAGGAGGACGGAGAAGAAGATTGGCTGTTAGACAACCTTCCAGAGATTTTAGAGGCAGAATATGCCCATTTGGAGCGCATTGTTAGCGTCTTGAGCCAAAAGAGCACGGATCCCAAACTCGATGCCGTCCTCTATTTCCTACAGGAACGACACTGGCTGGACTTGGGATGCATCATTTTCAGCCAGTATTTTGATACCGCCCATTGGGTGGCCAACAACCTGAGCCAACGTCTGCCTCAAGAAAGTGTGGCTCTCTATGCAGGCGCCCACAAGTCGGGTTTGTTTTTTGCCGGAGAATGGCGGAGCGCAGAGCGGGAAGATATCAAGAGAGCCGTGCGAGAGCGTACCATTCGGCTGGTGGTGGCCACCGATGCTGCTTGTGAAGGTCTGAATCTCCAAACTTTGGGCACGCTGATCAACATTGATCTCCCTTGGAATCCTTCCCGCCTAGAGCAGCGCATCGGGCGGATCAAGCGCTTTGGTCAGACCCGCGACCGTGTGGACATGCTCAACCTGGTGTACCACGGTACCCACGACGAAAAGGTATACGAGGTGCTTTCTCAGCGGATGAAAGATCGCTACGACTTGTTCGGTTCTTTGCCCGATACTATCGAAGATGAGTGGATTGAGAATATCGAAACTCTGGAGGCCAAATTGCAGGAGTTTACAGAGCGCAAGAAACAGGCCAACGCTTTTGAGCTGCGCTACGCAAGCACAGTTGAACCCAAAGGCCCAAGATGGGAGACCTGCGAAAAGGTGTTGTCCCGTCGGGATATTGTGGAACGTCTTTCAGAAGGGTGGTAGCCATATATCAGCCAATTCGATATGCTTCTGCCAATGGGCTGGAAAAAGTTGCCTCTGACCACGAGTTAATACGGGCGGAAGTGCCTTGACCATGCTAGGCTCCAGCCCGAAAAATCTGCTCAGCCGTGAGGTTTAATTCAGGGAAAACTTTAGAGCGAATCCGGTCATTGCCCCGAAATAATTGCGCCTGATATTCCTCATTGACCAGTTGGAAAACCGAGATTGTGGGAACCTTCGGCTCGCCAATGTACCGACGACCCCCCAACGCTTGGTAGTCAACAATCCAGTATTCGGCAATACCTAACGTCTCGTAGTCACTCAGCTTATGCCAGTAGTCATCTCGCCAGTTGTTGCTGGTAATTTCAATGACAAGAGGAATAGAGGTTCCGTGGATGAGCGTCGAGGATTTCTGCCACAGGGGTTCTCTGGCCAAGGCGGTACGGTCAATCACCACCCCATCAGGAGCGTAGGCAGTATCGCCTTCCGGCGCCTTGATCAAGGTGTCCCGACCTAGAAAATAGTTGAGGTTGCACCTGCGGATTTCTAATGCCAATTCGATGGCAAGAAAACCACTGATTTCATCATGTTTCCCTGTGGGTTGCATCTCAACCGCAACTCCGTTGTGTAGTTCGTATCGTCTGTTAGGTTTCCACTCCAGAAACTCAGCAAAAGTCATTGGCTTAGAAGACACAGCATAGGTAGCAGTCATAGTTTTTCCTCCCTTGAATGAGTTAAAACGCCCTAGATACTTCTGCAAACATTGTCGCCCATCTCATCCTTTAATAGTCTTTTATGGCATAGCCGTGTAACCCTAGCCAGAGCCGGATGTAGATATCTAGCAGAATCACTTCAGGCATTCCCAACTTGCCTCATCTACATTTCAAGTGGGGGAGTAGGTTCTTGTCAGGAGCGTGTTGCATTTGAATCTTGCTCTAATTCAATATCACCGTAAATGTCTGCCAGGGAAAAAGTGATGTTGACAGATGGCAGCGTAACAACATCATCCAGGGCATGGTAGTCCCTGAAGATCCACTCGACATTTCCCTGGCGGCGGTAGTGTTCTACACTGATTCGAGCTTGGTCAATTAGCAGATACTCCTGTAAAGTTGGGAGAGAGCGATAGGCAGCAAACTTCGCTCCTCTATCGTAGCTTTCGGTGGCAGGCGAGAGCACTTCCACAATTAAGATAGGGTTAGTGACAGTATCCTTGCGCCCTTCTTTAAGCTGAACTGGGTTTTGGATCACCATACCATCGGGATAGACATATTGTTCGAAGGCAGGTATGTAAAGTCTGAGATCACTAGAAAAAACGGAAAAACCCTTGCCTCTTAGCTTAAGCCAAAGTAGGGCATTGACACTGGTAATCAGTTGGCTATGAATGGGTGTGCCGCCAGTTATCTCAATAATTTCCCCATTGCGAAATTCACGGCGGATCCCGCCTGTGGCCTCTGATTCAGCTTCCAGGGCAAAGTATTCCTCTGAAGTGTGGGTTTTACGGGGGGCGAGGGCAGTGGTCATGGCATCTCCTCAGGCAGCGGCAGAATGGCTCAAACGGTCAGTCGGGTGTCGAGAAGCTCGACGCGGTGGCCTTCGGGTTCTCTCGGTCGCAAGTGCAGCCAACCTCTCTGTATCCTTCGTCGGCCTCTCCATGATGAGAGGTATCCTGCGATTCTGGGGTAAAGACCGGTGGTGGGGAGCCGACGCTTTTGTTATCCTGTCGCATAAGCTCCCCCTCTGGGATCCCAGGGGAAAGTGGGCCAACCTTGCCTGACACTGAACGCCAGCACAGCCCGCATAATGTTCCCGCACAATGTCCTGCACAATGTTGTGTCAGCAAGACTTGGTTCTCGATGGCAGGTTTGCAGAGAGGACGTGACCTGATGTTTACTTGGCTCTGGACGAAACAATTTTCTCGCTTGAATCAAAGGCTACAGAGCCTGGAGGTAGCCCGCGAGGAAAACCTTCTGTCTCCCGATCTGAGCGCCCAAACTCTGCAGGTGGCCCCCGACTTTTGGGAACGGCAGCACCAAGCCTTTGTCTATGTGGATAAGCAAATGCGAAGGCTCAGCCGTCGCAGCAAGATTTGGGGAGGAATGGCGCTGCTGGCCATTCTGGCCGATGCGGCTTTGATAGTGGCAGGTCTGGCAGCGTTCCAGTCTTGGCAGCAGGTGCAGGCGGATCGCCAATTAACTCGCATTGCCCAACAGGTTGCGGCTGTCGATCCTGTGCAGCAAGCTTTTGATGATCTGGTGGCTCAATTGCCCCAGATGAGCGGGGCAGAGCGATCTCGTGCCCTAGAGGCGTTGCAGGCTCTCTCGGCCATCTCGATGGCCTATGGCGGCTACTCCTCCGACGGGTCTGCGGGTATTTCTGGGTACAGCTCTGCTCTCCCACCAACCCCGCTGGAGGCTCAACTGCAAACCATCTACCAGTTGGGGCAAATGCGGGTGGTGGAGGCGGTGCCGGCTTTGCTGACCAAGCTTGCGGACGATGAGCCGGTGGTGCGGGAGGCGGCGGCCCGTGCCCTCGGCCAAATTGGGGATCCGCGCGCCTTGGATCCCTTGCACGATCTTCTGGCCTATGAGCCCAATGAGTTGGTTCAAGATGCGGCTATTGCTTCGATTGCCCAACTGCTGCGCTAAAGGGAAAGTTAGACAGGGGTGGGAGTTGAGGCACTGGGGATGAGTATCGGCAAAATGAGCAGGCTGGGCAAACTGCTGGGGGTGATTTGTTGGGTGTGGGGATCCGCTCTGCCCGTTTGGGCGCAGGATCCCTTCCGCAGCGGGGACAATGCCCGCCCCATCAGCCCAGAGGTAGCCGCAGCTTTTGAAGAGTTCTTCTGTGCAGGCCGCTACAGCCAGAGCCGGGAAAAGCTGGAAATGGCCAAGAAAGCCTCTCCCGAAGAGCCGATGGTCTATGCCCTGTTGGCAGCGCTGGCCTATCAGGAAGGAGATCTGGAAGCATTTGCCCGGTTGGCTACCCAAACCCGACAGGTGGCTGCCGAGCTGAAAAAGACGGATCCCTTGCGTGGCAACCTTTACGAGGGTGTGGGCTACGGGCTAGAGGCAGCCAACATTGTGGTGCGAGATGGGGTGGTCATCGGTTTGCCCAAGGCTCTGCCCACCCTCAATCAATTGTTTGCCTCCATCCGGGCCGCCCAGGCAGTGGACAGCAGCGATCCGGAGCTGAATCTGCTCAACGGCTACATGGATTTGCTGCTGACCTACCGGGAGAAGGCTCTGAATCAGTTTCGGATGGCAGCGCCTGACTATCTGTCCTACCGCGGCCAAGCTCTGGCCTACCGGGATATGAAGCGCTTTGACGAGGCATTGGAGGCGGTGGATCGGGCCATTGCTGCTTCCTGCAACAACCCGGAGCTCTATTACCTCAAGGCGCAAATTTTGGTTTCCAAAGGGCAAGACCGAGAGGCCGTCCCCCTTTTCGATCAGGCCCTGCAAGCTTCCGCCCAACTGCCCCAACCTTTGGTGGAGCAAATCCAGATGGAGCGGGATCGCGCCGCCCAGCGCAGTGGGTTGACCGGCCAGTTGCCGGCCACGCCTAGCCCCTGAAGGGATCCCATGAGCCTGCGCATCAGCGGCAAACGAGCGCTGCAAACTCCCGCTGGCTTGGGCACTCGACCCACACCTGGCCGGGTGAGGCAGGCCTTGTTCAACATCTTGCAAGGGCAGGTGGAAGGCTGTCGCTGGCTGGATCTGTGCTGTGGGGCCGGTACGGTGGGAGCAGAAGCTCTGTGTCAGGGGGCCGCTTTTGTGGCCGGGATCGAGATTGCCGCCCCTGCCTGCCGCATCATCCGAGCCAACTGGGCCAAGGTGGCGCAGCCGGGGCAATCTTTCCAGGTCATTCAGGGGGATGCCCGCAAGCTGCTCAGCCGCGGCCTGAACTTGGAGCCATTTGATTACGTGTACTTTGCTCCTCCCTACGAGGCCGGTCTGTACGCCCCGCTCCTGCCCCTGATCCCGCCCTTGCTCAAGCCAGGCGGAACCTTGATCGTCGAGCATCGCAGCGGCCAGAAGCTACCAGACCAGGTGGGATCCCTGCTGCGCTTTGACCAACGAACCTATGGGCAAACGGCGCTGGCTTTCTATCGCAATCTGGAAGAGCAGCTCTAACTGGGAAAGGGGGTGCTGACAAAGCCGATTTCCAAGAGCTGCTGATAGGCTTGGGTGCCCAGCTCGCGGGTTGGGCCCTGGCTGTTGATGACCTGGATCAGCCAGCCCACAGCCTCTTCCGGTCGCCCGGCGGCGCGATAGACCACGGCCAAATCGTAGGCGGCTTGATCCCGGGCTTGGGCGGCAACACGGGCCAGCTCCCGCTGTTCTTCGGAGATGCGGTTTTGGATCCCGGCGAAGGCGCGGGAGAGATCTTGGTGGTAGTTGGAGCGCT
>NZ_JANSIH010000068.1:0-1195 GCF_047462075.1 Synechococcus sp. R55.2 | reverse complement strand
GCCAGGGGATCGTCTGCTTTTGTCAAGCCGTCAGGTCAGACCATCAGCCACGCACCGCAGGCGCCACTTCCACCGCCGCCAAGTCCAGCGGGAAATTGTGCGCATTCCGCTCGTGCATCACTTCCATCCCCAGGTTGGCACGGTTCAACACGTCTGCCCAGGTCCCCACCACTCGACCGTTGCTGTCCACAATCGATTGGTTGAAGTTGAACCCGTTCAGGTTGAACGCCATAATGCTGATCCCCAGCGCCGTAAACCAGATCCCCACCACCGGCCACGCCGCCAGGAAAAAGTGCAGGCTCCGGCTGTTGTTGAACGACGCATACTGGAAAATCAACCGGCCAAAATACCCGTGCGCCGCCACAATGTTGTAGGTCTCTTCCTCTTGCCCAAACTTGTACCCCAGGTTCTGGGACTCCTCTTCCGAGGTCTCCCGAATCAGGGTGGAGGTCACCAGCGACCCGTGCATGGCGCTAAACAACGCCCCACCAAACACGCCGGCCACCCCCAACTGGTGGAACGGGTGCATCAGGATGTTGTGCTCCGCTTGAAACACCAGCATGAAGTTGAAGGTGCCCGAAATCCCCAAGGGCATCCCGTCCGAAAACGACCCCTGCCCAATCGGGTAAATCAAAAACACTGCTGTGGCCGCTGCCACCGGCGCCGAGTAGGCCACCGCAATCCAGGGACGCATCCCCAGCCGGTAGCTCAGCTCCCACTCGCGGCCCATGTAGCAGAACACCCCAATCAAAAAGTGCAGCACAATCAGTTGGTAGGGGCCGCCGTTGTACAGCCACTCATCCAGTGAGGCGGCTTCCCAAATCGGATAAAAGTGCAGGCCAATGGCTGCTGAAGAGGGCACCACAGCCCCAGAAATGATGTTGTTGCCGTACAGCAAAGAACCAGAAACAGGCTCGCGAATCCCGTCGATGTCCACAGGCGGAGCCCCGATGAAGGCGATGATGAAGCAGGTGGTGGCAGTCAGCAGGGTGGGAATCATCAGCACCCCGAACCAGCCAATGTAAAGGCGGTTGTCGGTGGAGGTGACCCACTCGCAGAACTGCTCCCACACGTTGCTGGTTGAGCGACGTTGGATAACAGTAGTCATGAGAACAAACTTCCCTGAGGAAGTGCGAAGATTGACACCCTAACCTTAAAACATCCGTTAAGTTTCGTCAACCACCCAATACAAAAA
>NZ_JANSIH010000067.1:0-34422 GCF_047462075.1 Synechococcus sp. R55.2 | reverse complement strand
TCTCTATCTCGTCAGTGCTCTCTTTTGGCTCAAATGAAAGATCAACACAACCTAGTCTGAGTCGAAATGACCATAAAGTAAGGTTTGAACCAAAAAAGGGATCCACTGCAGTGGATCCCTACTTAACTTAACGACTTGAATGTCAGCGTAAGGACTCTGGGAACTAGAAAGCAAACACAGCCCGCAAGACACCCACGCCGATGGTTGGATCGGTATCCCCAGACTTGCTAGGCCCACCATTGGGATTGCTCACAAAGTAGGCTGCCGGGGTAAGGGTGAGGTACTCGTTCACCGGGAAGCTGTAGTAAACATCCACGATGAAAGGACGGCTGTCAAAAACTCCCTCCTCGGTGCTGACAATCGGTTGGCCAAACACCACACCGCCCTGAGCACCCTCAATGAAGAGATCCGGGAAAGCAAAGCCAAACAGGAACCCGTTGAAATCTTCATCACCCGGATCAATGGTGCCAGCCGGTACCACGTTGGGCAAGTTGTAATCCACATTGCCAGCAGTAAACCAGCCGGATACGGTAATTCGAGGGCTAAGCTCCCAGTTGGCTGCCACCGAGAAAGCATTGACACGGGCAGAAACATCTACCATCGTCCTCCGCAGAGGGCCACGGAAAAGAGCTGTACCGTTGGCCAAGAACTCAGGGCCATCGTTTGCCTTCTGCAGATAGGTACTGGCAAACTGCAGGTAAATCTCTAGATTTTCATTCGGCAGGAAGCCCAGCTCCACCGCGTGGGCGCTATCGCTACCGGTTATACCGCTGTCGCCGAAGCCCTTGCCCAAGGCTTGAGCGTTCCTGGTGCTGTAGCTGTAGGCCAAGCGTAGTTGATCCGAGAGTCGGTAGCGGAAGCCAAACAGAGCTCCACCTGGCACGTCCGCCGTGGAGTTGGGAGCATCAGCAAAGTCGGAGAGAGCTTCGAAGGGTGTGCTGTAGTTGAATACATCGAACACACTTGAGCCAACGATACCCGTGTAGATGGTAGCTGCTCGGTTGAAAGCTGGGAATTGGTAGATCAGCTTGGCCAGGGTGAAAGTGCCGCCGCCACGGCCGCCAAACTCAAGGCCGGGATCCCCATCAAAGAACTCAGTCACAGCATCGCGAGCTTGGAGACGAATGCGCAGGCGATCGCGACCCACAAAAGAAGCATCGAAGTTCAAGCGTACCCGATAGGGAAGAGTCATGTTGGCTTGGTTTTGCTCTGCTACTACCTTCCCATCAACAACTCTGTCTTCCGTGAGAGCGCTGCCTACAACAGCGGCGATGACTTGGGCATTCAACTTGGTAACCGGGTTGAAGACCTTCCCTTTCAAATCAGTAACATCGGCTTCCAGGGCATCCACCCGCCCGCGCAGGGCTGCCAGCTCAGCAGCAAATTCCTCTTGCAAGCGCTGCAGAGTGGCCAAGTCTTCCCTGGAGACTTTGTCGGCCAAACCGGCTGCAATCAACTCATTGATGCGATCCAAGCAGGCGTTCATACCGGCGGCAAACTCAAAGCGAGTCATAGCCCGGTTGCCGCGGAAGGTGCGGTCAGGGTAGCCGGCAATACAACCGTAGCGCTCCACCAAGGATTGCAGGGCTTGGAAGGCCCAGTCGGTGGGCTGCACATCCGAAAGCTCAGAGATGGAGGTGACCGGCCCGGTAGCTTGGGCATAAGCCACTCCAGGGGTCAGGATCGCTGCTGCACCCAGAGTGCCGGCCAGCAGCGTTTTCCAGTAGTTCGCGTGTTTCGCGGGCATGTTTCTCTCCTTGTTCTTTTCCTCACACCTTTTTGGCTGTAGGGATGTCTTCTAGAGATAACCAATTGCCTAACTCAAGAACAAGTCTGGCAACTGCGGACTTCGGTGAAGACATGATGTGGAGATTATGATACAGCCGAAGTCCACATCCTCTTGCTGTCCGGTCTGCCCTACAGTTAATGCGGTGTCCCCACATCTGTGGCCAAGACATGGGTATCTGTTCCCGCCATTCTCACACCTACACCGAGCCTGTGGCAAAGACCTGGGCAGATCTCACGCAGTGCGCTTTTTGTAGCCCATGGCCTCGTCTTAAGCTCAACCTCAAGCTCTTCAATGCCAGCATCCTTATCCCCACAGAGGAGTTGATTATTCTTATTCAATGAAGGGATCCACCGTAGTGGATCCCTGCCTGGCAATTTGGCTGTAAGCGTGAGGAGCTAGGAACTAGAAAGTAAACACAGCTCGCAAAGCCCCCACGCCAATGGTTGGGTCGTTGTCTCCGGGTCTGCCGCCATTGGGGTTGCTCACAAAGTAGGCAGCAGGCGTTAGAGTAATGTACTCGTTGACCGGGAAGCTGTAGTAGACGTCCACAACGAAGGGGCGAGTATCCCACACTCCGTCGTTGTCTGTGGTCACGATTGGCTGCCCAAATACAATCCCGCCTTTGGCACCCTCCACAAAGAGGTCAGGGAAAACAAAGCCAAAGAGGAAACCATTAAAGTCTTCCTCACCCGGATCAACAGTACCAGCTGGTACCACATTGGGCAGGTTGTAATCCACATTGCCAGCCGTAAACCAGCCAGACAAGGTAATGCGAGGGCTAATCTCCCAGTTGGCTGCGACTGTAAAGGCGTTTACCCGCGCAGAGACATCTACCCGAGTTCTTCTTACCGGTCCACGGAAGAGACTTTTACCCGTGGCCAGGAAGGTGGGGCCGTCGTTCGCCTGCTGCAGGTAGGTGGAAGCAAACTGAAGGTAAAACTCCAAGCTCTCGGTTGGCAAGAAGCCCAGCTCGACGGTGTGAGCGCTATCATCACCTGTTAAGCCACTGTCGCCAAAGCCTCTCCCCAAGGCTTGCCCTCTTCTGGTGCTGTAGGCGTAGGCTAAACGAAACTGGTCGCTCAAACGGTAGCGAAAACCAAATAGGGTTCCGCTGGGCACATCTGCCGTAGAGTTGGGAGCATCGGCAAAGTCCGACAGGGCATCAAAGGGCGTGCTGTACTGCAGAACGCTCGACACTCCCGTACCCGTAATGCCCGTGTAGATAGTAGCAGCGCGGTCGAAAGCAGGAAATTGATAAACCAGCTGGGCAAGGGTGAAGGTACCACCCGCGCCTCCTTGGAAGCCAACGCCTGGGTCACCCTCAAAGAAGGTGGTTACCGCATCGCGAGCTTGGAGACGAATGCGCAGGCGATCGCGACCCACAAAAGAAGCATCGAAGTTCAAGCGTACCCGATAGGGAAGAGTCATGTTGGCTTGGTTTTGCTCTGCTACTACCTTCCCATCAACAACTCTGTCTTCCGTGAGAGCGCTGCCTACAACAGCGGCGATGACTTGGGCATTCAACTTGGTAACCGGGTTGAAGACCTTCCCTTTCAAATCAGTAACATCGGCTTCCAGGGCATCCACCCGCCCGCGCAGGGCTGCCAGCTCAGCAGCAAATTCCTCTTGCAAGCGCTGCAGAGTGGCCAAGTCTTCCCTGGAGACTTTGTCGGCCAAACCGGCTGCAATCAACTCATTGATGCGATCCAAGCAGGCGTTCATACCGGCGGCAAACTCAAAGCGAGTCATAGCCCGGTTGCCGCGGAAGGTGCGGTCAGGGTAGCCGGCAATACAACCGTAGCGCTCCACCAAGGATTGCAGGGCTTGGAAGGCCCAGTCGGTGGGCTGCACATCCGAAAGCTCAGAGATGGAGGTGACCGGCCCGGTAGCTTGGGCATAAGCCACTCCAGGGGTCAGGATCGCTGCTGCACCCAGAGTGCCGGCCAGCAGCGTTTTCCAGTAGTTCGCGTGTTTCGCGGGCATGTTTCTCTCCTTGTTCTTTTCCTCACACCTTTTTGGCTGTAGGGATGTCCTCATAGAAGCGACAAACTGCCTACCTCAACAACGAGCCTGGCAATCGCGGACTCTGGGAAGACATGATACAGCCGAAGTCCACATCGTCTACCACTTTACACACTTTCTGGGCAAGACTCAATGCGAGACCCAACTGCGGTAGATGATCGAGGCTCGATATCCACTACTCTACCTCAGGGATCCGGCTCTGGCTAGCGGGTGTATCTCAAACTGAGACAGAGCTCTCAAGCTGCAAGCTCCGGTGGGGATGGGCGGTACCGGACTCGAACCAGTGACATCCTGCTTGTAAGGCAGGCGCTCTACCGCTGAGCTAACCGCCCCCGAGGGATCCCAGTCCACCGAGTTTAGCATTCCCAAGGGACTATTTCCCCATGCCCAGGCTTTGCGCCTTCTGGTACACCTTCCCCTCTGTGAGCAGGGAAGGGGCAATGCAGATCTCCACCTGCTGCATTTCTCGAAGATTGGCAGCCCCCAAGGTGGCCATGCTGGTGCGCAGGGCGCCCAAGAGGTTGTGGGTACCGTCGTCCAGGCGGGCGGGGCCGCGCAAGATTTCTTCCAAGGTGCCGGTGGATCCCACGCGGATGCGGGTGCCGCGGGGCAAGATGGGGCTGGGGGTGGCCATGCCCCAGTGAAAGCCGCGACCGGGGGCTTCATGGGCGCGGGCCAAGGGGGATCCGATCATCACTGCGTCCGCTCCACAGGCGATGGCCTTGCAAATATCGCCGCCGGTCACCAATCCGCCATCGGCAATGATGGGAACGTAGGCGCCGGTTTCCGCCAAAAACTGCTCCCGTGCAGCGGCACAGTCGGCGATGGCCGTAGCCTGCGGCACTCCCACCCCCAACACGCCTCGGGAAGTACAGGCAGCGCCAGGGCCGATCCCCACCAAGACACCGGCAGCTCCGGCCTGCATCAGCTCCAGAGCGACATCGTAGGTAACGCAGTTGCCCACCACAACAGGAATGGGCATCGACCGGCAAAATTGGGCCAGATCCAGCAGTTCCATGCCTTCGGGAACCTTGTGGTGGACGGAAACTACCGTGGCCTGAACGAAGAACAGATCCCCCCCGGCTTCCGCCACCAGGGGGCCGTATTGGGCGGCGTGGGCGGGCACGCAGCTAGCGGCGGCAATGGCGCCGGAGGCTTTAATCTGGCGGATGCGTTCTTGGATTAGCTCTGGCTTCACCGGCTCGCCGTAGAGGCGCTGCATTAGGGGCACAAACTCGTCTTTGCCCACCGACGCAATCTGATCCAACACCTCATCGGGATCGGCGTAGCGGGTTTGGATGCCATCCAGGTTCAACACCCCGAAAGCTCCCAGCTCCGAGAGCAAAATGGCCATTCGCACATCCACCACGCCATCCATGGCGCTGGCGATGATGGGGATTTGCCGTTGGATCCCTCCCAGGGTGAAGTGGGTATCCACCAGGCTGGGATCCAGCGTTCGTCTGCCTGGGGCCAGCGCGATTTCATCCAGCCCGTAAGCGCGTCTTGCCTGCCGATTGCGGCCCAGTTGCACGTCCATTTTTCCCCTGTTCTGCGGATCCCTTGTTTTTATCATGCCGCCAAGGAGGGATCCAAGGCTAGCGAGAGTTTTGTTCTTCTGGTTGGGATTTCCACCTGCGATCCCGGAGCGGGTCTCAATCAGCCTCAGAGGTTCGAGGGGGCAAGGGCGTGAAAATGTGCCCTTCTTGCAGGTTGCCGAAACTGCGGCAGCGCTCGGATCCCCAACGGAACCCGTAGAGGGCGATGTAGGCACACATCAACGCATCCACCTGATCTTCGTAGTTTTTGAGTCGACGGCCCTTGAGGGATCCCACCTTCACTTGGAGCAGCTCTTCGTGATCCTGGAGAGCCGGGTCAGCGGCAGCCAGAGAGCGCAGATGATGCTGGTAAAGTTGCCAAGCTTGTTGCCGTTCCGGCCAGGTGCGTCGAGGGCGGGCCTTGTATTTTAGGGTGCGGCTGAGGCCAAAGAGGCTGACCAAGGCGCTGTGGGGGAAGACCTCGGTCACTTGGCGGGTAAGTTTTCCTCGCTCGATGCTGGCCTGCTCCCGAAAGCCATAACTGGCTAGGGCTTGCACCAAGGCTTCCCCTCTCACCTGGCCGTTTTTTTCTAGAAGCCGGCGGTTGGCTGGGTGGGCCCCGGCTGCATAGGCGCGAAACACCCGGTTCAGTTCGGCCTCGGCCCGTCGCTGTCCGCTGAGGTTGGGGACGCGCAGGGGGGCATCCACCGCCACCAAGCAGGGATCTTCGCCCGCCTGAGCTTGAATATAGTCCAGGATCTCCTCATCCGTTTGGAGAATGCGGCTATCGACCAGATGGCCTGTCAAGTTCTGCCTGCCGGGATCCCCGAGCTGGACTCGCAGCGTGGCCAGACCGGAAGGGTTGCGGGTTGACCAGGCCAGATCCAGGCCAATGCAGATCAACTGAGCCACACCGCCTTCCCCTTCTCTTCAAGTTGGACAGAATCAGAGTCGTTATCAAAAAACCAGTTTGAGGCAGTTCCCGATTGCATGGCTCTAGCGCCCTCACCCCCAGACCCTCTCCCTCTGAGAAAAGGGGTTAGGGATCAGCATCACAAACAGTTTCGCTGCTGTCTCACGGTCGTTGGGAATGATCCCGCCGGATTGCCTGCGTCTTGATGAAAATCCACAAGAAAAGGGATCCTACCAGGGGATCCCCAGAGATTCATCCAAGATGCTCAGCCCGGAAGCGGAGTGCCCCCAAACTCTTCGGTGAGCCTAAGGGATCCGCCTCCCTGTGGCAATCAACAGATCAGTAGTCGTAGTCACTCATGCCGCTGCCGCTGCTTGCCGGCGTGTTGGTTTTGGGCTCGGGCTTGTCCACCACGATTGCTTCGGTGGTCAGCACCATCCCCGCAATGGAAGCGGCGTTTTGCAGGGCGGAACGGGTAACCTTGGCCGGGTCTACAATGCCCGCTTCGAACATATCCACGAAGGCGTCGTTCTGGGCATCGTAGCCGGTGTTGAAGGGCTTATCTTTCACCCGCTCCAGCACAATGGAGCCGTTTTGGCCGGCGTTCTCAGCAATGCGGCGCAGCGGAGCACCCAGAGCGCGGGCGACCAGGTTGGCCCCCACCAGTTCATCGCCGGACAGGTTGGCTTGCGCCCACTCGGTTACCACCGGGATCAGGTGTGCCAAGGTGGTACCGCCGCCGGGAACGATCCCTTCTTCTACCGCCGCTTTGGTGGCGTTAATGGCATCCTCCAGGCGCAACTTGCGGTCTTTCATCTCGGTTTCGGTGGCCGCGCCCACTTTGATCACTGCCACACCGCCGGAGAGCTTGGCCAGGCGCTCTTGCAGTTTTTCTTTGTCGTAGGTGGAGTCGGTTTCCTCAATTTGACGGCGAATTTGCTCGCAACGAGCTTTCACGGCCGCTTCGTTGCCTTCCGCCACGATGGTGGTATTGTCTTTGGTTACCGTGACGCGACGGGCAGTGCCGAAGGAATCGAGGCGAGCGTTCTCCAGCTTCAGGCCGCGCTCTTCGCTGATTACCTCACCACCGGTCAGGATGGCAATGTCTTCCAACATAGCCTTGCGGCGATCCCCGAAGCCAGGGGCTTTTACCGCTACCACGCTCAGCACACCCCGCAGCTTGTTCACCACCAGGGTAGCCAGCGCTTCTTTCTCGATGTCTTCGGCGATGATCAGCAGAGGACGACCGGCGCGGGCCACCTGCTCCAGAACCGGTACCAGGTCTTGCACCAGGGTGATCTTCTTATCGGTGATGAGGATGTAGGGGTTTTCCAGAACCGCTTCCATCCGCTCGGTATCGGTGACGAAGTAAGGGGAGATGTAGCCCTTGTCGAAGCGCATCCCTTCCGTCACTTCCAGCTCGGTGGTCATGGACTTGCCTTCTTCCAGGGAGATCACCCCTTCGCGGCCCACCTTGTCCATGGCCTCGGCAATCATACGGCCCACTTCTTCATCGTTACCGGCGGAAATGGCCGCCACCTGGGCAATGGCTTTGGAATCTTCGACCGGGCGGGCATGTTCGGCGATCTTGTCGACCAAAAACTTCACCGCCTTGTCGATCCCCCGCTTTAGGGCAATCGGGTTGGCGCCGGCAGCCACGTTTTTCAGACCTTCTTTCACCATGGCGTGAGCCAAGACCGTGGCCGTGGTGGTGCCATCCCCAGCCGTGTCATTGGTCTTGGAAGCCGCCTGCCGGATCAAGGAAACGCCTGTGTTCTCAATGTGGTCTTCCAGCTCGATTTCTTTGGCAATGGTTACCCCGTCGTTGATGATTTGGGGGGCGCCAAACTTCTTCTCCAGCACGACGTTGCGCCCTTTGGGACCCAGGGTAACGGCTACGGCTTCTGCCAAAATATCCATGCCGTGCTCTAGAGCGCGGCGGGCTTCTTCACTGAAGATGATTGATTTGGCCATAGTCAACCTCTCCGATGCAAATGCAGGTAAGGGTGAAACAGAGTCTCAAGGATTCAATCGTTCGTTGAACTGCTGCTGAATCACTGACCATTACTGAACAATGGCGAGAATGTCCCGCTCGGCCAACAGCACATATTCATCGCTGCCCAGCTTGACTTCGGTTCCGGCATACTTGGAGTAGAGCACTTTGTCGCCGGCTTTCAGTTCCATCGGGATCAGCTTGCCCTCGTCGTTGCGCTTGCCAGGGCCAACAGCAACCACTTCCCCCACCTGGGGCTTTTCCTTGGCAGTGTCCGGCAAGAAGATCCCACCTGCGGTTTTCTCGTCCTGCTGAGCGATTTTGACCAGCACGCGGTCGCCCAGCGGCTTCAGGGTAGAGACGTTAAGAGCCACTGCAGCCATGACGAATGTCCTCCGTGATCCTAACGAATTTCCATTAATTCCGCTTCCCGAGGGGAAGCGACTTAGCACTCTCGACTTACGAGTGCTAGTTTATCAGCCAACTTTCTGGCCTGACAATAGCCTTTGTCAGCGGGATCCCGCTTTTGGCGGGTACGGTCGGGGTGCGGATCCCCCTACTTTTGGTGCCGGTGTGGGATCATGGCCTGAGTTGGGCTGGGTTGAGAAGGTGTGGATCCCGTTGTTTCAGGTGGATGCATTTACGGCGGTGCCTTTCGGCGGCAATCCGGCAGCGGTGTGTCTGCTGCCCCAGGAGTTGCCAGAGGCGCTGATGCAGGCCATTGCCGCAGAGAACAATTTGTCGGAGACGGCTTTTTTACTTCCCCAGGGATCCCAGGGCGAGGTTCCCCACTATGGGCTGCGCTGGTTTACGCCGACGACGGAGGTGGATCTCTGTGGCCACGCCACCTTGGCTGGTGCCCATGTGCTGTTCACCGAGGTGCATCCTGAGGCGGAGAGGGTAGCCTTTTCCACCCGCAGTGGCCTGTTGCAGGTGCGGCGGCAGGGGGATCGCCTGGCCATGGATTTTCCTGCTCAAACCCCGGAACCTTGGCCAGAAGCCAAGGAGCAGGTGGCAGCGGCTTTGGGGATCCCACCTGTGGAGCTGTACCGCGGGGGTATGGGGGTGGCGGTGCTGGCTTCGGCGGGACAGGTGCAGCAGGTGCAACCGGATCTGGCCCAGGTTCAAGCACTCCCCGTTCCGGGGTTGATCGTCACAGCCTCTGGGGCGGCTCTGGGGAATGGGCCGGATTTTGTCTGCCGCGTTTTTGCCCCTCGGCTGGGGATCCCGGAAGATCCAGTGACGGGATCCGCCCAGTGTCTTTTGATGCCCTATTGGGCCAAACGCCTGGGTCGCTCTGAGTTACAGGCCCACCAGCTATCCAGCCGCGGCGGGGAGCTCTGGTGTCGCGATCTCGGCTCTCGCGTGGAGATTGCCGGGCAGGCTGTGCAGGTGATCAGAGGAGAGCTGAGGCTACCTTAGAACCCTACCGAACAAAAAACACCTCGGATACCTCCGAGGTGCAGGCCAGGAAAGAGCTTGAGCTAGCCAAGGATTTCGGCGGCTTGAATGAGCTCCACCTGCTTTTTCTTGAGCACCAATAAGAGCTGGGCAATCGTAACGGCTGCCAGGAAAGCCACCAGCCATTTCACCCGCTCCGGGCTTTGCAGCACCAGATCCCGCTCCACCTGGCCAAAGCCGCCCACATTGGGATTGTTGGTGACGGGATCCCCTTCTTTGACGCTGTCGCCAACGGCAACCACCAGTTCCGGCCCAGGCGGCACCACCAGGTTTTGGATCCCGCTTTCGGTCTCGAAGCTGAGAACTCTCGTGCCCGGCAGCTCGTATTCCGGGGGCACCAGGCTGGCCAATTCAGCCGGCAGATCGCTGATATCGGAGTTGAGGGTGGCGATGTTGACTAGACGCCCCGTGGCTGGGGCGCGGAAGACGTTGTTGTTGCTGAGGCTGCCGTCGGGGTTGAGCTGACCGCGACCCCGGTTGGCCCCAATGTAAACGCGATACTTCATGAAGGCCACCGAGGGATCCTCTTTCGGGTCAGGGGCCACCACCGGGAAGACGATTTCTTGATGCTGCTCGCCCGGCAAAGGCCCGACCAGGAGGATGTTGGGCTTCGCGTCGCTGTAGGGGGTGATGTAGGTCTCGGCAGTTTCTTGCCGTTGTTCCTCGGTCATCTCGGCTTCGGTGGCTAAACGGAAGCCCTCCGGCAAGACCACCACCGCGCCCACATTCAACCCACCCTTGCTGCCGTCTGCCAGCACCTGCTGCTTGCTCAGGTCATAAGGGATCCCAACTTTGATGGTAAACACCTGGCCGGGGGTGACTGCCTGGGGCACCTCGGCGCGAGTGGGCATGGCGTTCAGGTGGCAGTTGGCACAGACAATTTTTCCGGTCGCCTCGCGGGGGTTGTCGTAGGCCATCTGGGCGTAATAGGGGTAGGCTGCCGCCGGACGTGCCCCCATCCCCAGCAGCAGCAGCAGCGCGCAGAAGACTAAGCCAATTCGCTTCATAACTCTCAGCTCAGAATGGATTTCAATCACAGCTTTAGGACACAGTCTTGAAATAGCCATCTCGACGACTTGCCCCAAATCCCTTGGCAAAAGCCGGCACAGCCAGGATCCTTACCTCACCATCCTTCTAGATCAGGGAGATCAGGGGCCGGTCAACAGTTGGACTGGAAAGGTGCTCCGCACCGCTGACGCAATTGCCTGGGCAGAACTGGCGGGATCCCTTGCCCTTTAGGTCTCCCGGAAATCAGGGCCTTGCCAGGGGCTGAAGCGAACGTTGTCGCCATCCACCGTGGCGCTCACCAGCTCCAGCGAGCGGGGAGCCGGCCCCCGAATCACCTTGCCATTGGCCGCGTACTGGGATCCGTGGCAAGGGCACTTAAACAAATTTTCCCCCACATTCCAGGGCACCACGCAGCCAAGGTGGGTGCAAACCGCGTTGAGGCCATAGTTGGCCACCGCCCCGTTGTCGATCACGATGTAGGTGGGATCCCCTTTCAAACCTTGGGCCAGCACCCGGTCCGTGGCAGCATGGGTGGCCAACAGCTCACTGACACTGATGGGCTTGCCGAGAGCGTCCTGAGCTATGAGACCCTCACCCCCTCCACCGGAAGAGGGCGGGATAAAGTACTTCACCACCGGGTAGAGGGCGCCCACCACTACGACTCCCACAGAGCCGCTGAGCAGGGCATTGAGAAGAACCCGCCGGCTCATGGGGGGCGCTTCAAAGTTGCTAACCGCTTCCGTCATAATGGCAAATGCAAACCTGAGAAGTTTTAACGTTCGTTGACAAGCGACATCATCCTAACCGACCCCTCTGGCCAATATCGTTAAGAAATGCAACGCTGGAAGAGGCCGTAGCCTTTCTTCCCAAGGTGAGCGGCCCACCCGGCAAGGTTGGAGCCAGATCCAAGCCAGTCTCAAGCAGTCCTGATGAAGGGATCCGACTTTCAAGCTTTGTTGCGCGAGAAGTGGGGCTATTCCTACGACGTGCAGCTGCGGCGTATCCAGCAGAAGGTGGTGTTGCTGGTGATGTGGCGCTATCTGGAGCAGCCCTCCTTCCCCTTGAGCGAGGCCGAGTATTTGGCCCACTTGGAGAACGTGCTGGCCCATTTGCAGGCTTGGGGGGTGTGGGAAGCGGTGCGTCGGGAGATCGAGTCCACCCGTCAGAGACCTCGTATGGGCAAGGCGGTGGCCATTCCTCTGGATTTGCAGAAGGTGGGGGAGCGAGTCTCCGAGTGGTTGTTGTGAGTTCTCCTGGGGAGAAAGAAGTCCAAGCAAACCTAAGCGCTGGATTCGCCGGCTGGCCAAGAAACTCGAATCTGTCTCGGCCTAAACGGTAGACCGGGAGTTTGCCCAACGGCCATGACCTCTCTAGAGGGGACGCGGCTTGCGCACTTGTTCGGTTTCCGGGTACTCCTGCTGAGCTTCGGATTCCAAAAGTTGGCGGAATGCCGGCTCGTCCAGACGGTAGTCCCGCTGCTCGATCAAATCCCGATCGGTTGAGTAAATGGTGTCTGACTCTGGCACAACTTCCTGACGGCGGAAGCGGCGGGCAAAGCTAAGTTTGCGCAGCAGCGCCTCTGTGGGATGCTGCAGATGCTCTCGCCAAAGCTGCCGGACACGATTGCGATGCTCCACCCCCTGGTTGCGGATTTGCAAGGCTAGCCAGCGAACGGCGGGCACCGCCAAAAACAGCGTGCCGTAGAGGAAGAGGAAGCCGATCAACGGGTAGATGAAGGCCAAAAAAGCATTGCTGCCGGCTGCCGCTGCCACCTCTTCCCGTGCCCCATAGAGAATGGCGGCCAGAAAGAAATTGAGAACTCCCAAACCCCCTGCCAGGGTCAGTTGACCAGGCGTGGCCCGGCTGAACACCCAAGGTTTCTCCTGCAACACTTCGGGGATCCTCTTGGGCTCACGCTCTGAGGCGGCCACCTGCAGTTCCGGAAAGCGGTAGACAATGTCCCCGTCCTCGCTGACCTCCGGCTGACCGTCGAACTTGAGCAAAATGGGCAGCATGTAATCTTCGTATTCCAAGGCCGGGGATCCCGGCTCCACATCCAGGTAGGGCAACACCTGTTCCGCTGCGATCACCCCCCCATTGGCACGAATCAGTTGGCCAATGAGGGCATAGCGCTCCTCCTCCAGGTTGGCATTGGGATCCCCGTCCCCAAAGAGGAAGCTGTACACCGCTTCCAGGAAGTTCAGCTCGGATTTTTGCGGCTGGCGGGGGCGCGTCCGACCGGAGTAGCTCCCATAGTAGGGGTAAGGATCCCAGAAGGGGTTGCCGATCCAAAGGTTGGGGAAGTAATAAAACCCTATCCCCCGCGATCGGCTGCGATTGTCCTGCTCGCGGCTACTGGCCATCTGCAAGGCAATCAACGCCAGGACGATCAAGACAATTGACACCACCAGCAGAATGCCAAAGGAGATGCGCAACCCATAGAGGAAGCCCCCCCACAACCGGCGACGCAGGGCTGCTAGCCGATCCTGCTGCTCCTTGCGCTTGAGAATGCTGCGAAAATCCGGCGGGAAAACATAGGTAATCTCCCCCTGCCGGGAAACCTGGAGATGCCCCTCCGCCTTTTGGGCCAAATTCAGCAGCTCTTGTTTGGCCTCGTGTAGAGCCAAGCCCGTGCTGGATGCAATATCTCCCAGCGTGACCCGCAGGCCCAACTGCTCCACTGCATCCATCACCAATGTTTGTGTAGCCACTCTTAACCTCCGCTTTCTGCCCCAATTGCCGAGGAGCCTGTCGGGATCCCTGGACGCAGATCCGCTCCCCTGAGCTAGACCTATCGTTTCCTCTACTCCCAGTATCTCCCCACTAACCCAGCAGCGGCGAGGGTTATACCCCCCTCTAGGGCAGCCAAGCCATCACGGCCAGCAGGGTCGAGAGGATCCCGATCAACACCCAGATGAGGGGCTTAGTGTCCAACGGGGGATCCGCTGCCCGGCGGCTGAGGGGATCCCCAGATCTTGGGGAAGGGCCTTTGCGTTGGGAGCGCCCATAGGCCAAGCGGTACTCTGGGGGATCAGCTTCCTCCAGCCGGCTGAGATCGGGAATTTCGCTCAACCACTCCGCCGAACGTCGCAGACGAGGGGCTTGCCAGATGCCCAAGACATAGCGAGCCTGCTGGGCGACTTCTGGATCTGGGTTGCGCAGCAAGGTTTGAACCAACAGGATGGCCTCCTGCGTTTCGCCAAGGGCCTCTTGGGCCAGGGCCTGCCAGAGCCGTAGCTTACCCGACTGCGGATAGCGGCTTTGGGCCTGCCTAACCTGCTCTAGCGCCTGCCGATATTGTCCTCGCTCGAACCTCGACTGGATCAGGGCCAAGTGCTGAGACAATCTCAAGTCTTCGGGAAGCGTCATGCTCAGGATCCGCAGGTTAGCTAGACCGCCGGGAAGCCCCGTCCTCTATGCATCAGCATGAGTGCGGGAGTAGGTCACGTCAGCTTCTGTTCTACCCCAAACCCCACCAGCAACAGCTCCTGCAAAGGCTGACCCTGAGGGGGACGTTGGTAGGTAAGGATCTGCCGCAGGCGCAGGCGCGGATTCAGTAGAGTGATGGTATCTACGGCAACCACACGAGTGTAGGTGGTGGTCATCACCAGTTGCAGGGATCCGGGATCAAACCGGAAAGTCGCCACCATCGGGCGATCTTCCTCATAGGCCCGATCCCGCAGGTAGTCTCCCTGCAGCCCCAAGGGGGTTTCCTGCCGAGGGACGAACAGCATGTTCAGCTCTTGCCCGGCCTCCTCACCCTTTTCGGAAACCGTCTCAAAAGCCAAGTGAAAGCCCAGAAAACCATCCACGTTGTGGTTGGGGTAGTTGTTGTCGGCGAGCACCTTGTGCTTGAGCTCAGGGGTGAGGGTGCGAATGGTGAACTCGGTGCGGGAGCGCTCCACCTCGCCACGGTCTAGGTAATGGTAGGTGCGCTCTGTGCGCCAAGCTCCAATGCAGCAGTTGAAAAAGTGGTGAAATTGCTGGATAGCGTTCATGCGGGCGGGAGCGGACAGAGTCAGAGATCAGCGCTGGACGGGAAACCCTGCTTTCGATCCTAAAACGAATCGAAAACAACCAGGAATCCAAATCCTGAATGCCAACGATTGAGTTCTACCGTGGGATCCCCTTCCTCACGGGCTTTTGGCCACCCGGATCCCTTGGAGCTGCCCCAACAACTCCAGGGCTCGCTGGAGCTGGATGTCCTCCGGCCCGGCCAAGGTTTCCGCCGTCAGAGGAACGGATCCCTCCGCCACCACCACATCGGGCTGGATCCCCTGGCGATGGATGTCGTGGCCGCTGGGGGTGAGGTACTTGGCCGTGGTCACCGCCAGCCCCGATCCATCCGCCAGCTCCAGCAGGGATTGAATCAGACCCTTGCCAAAGGTGCGCGTTCCTACCAGTTGGGCTCGCCCACTGTCCTGAAGTGCCCCGGCCAACACTTCACTGGCACTGGCGCTGCCCTGATTTACCAAGACCACCAGCGGCGCCTCTGTAAGCACCTCGCCGGTGGCGGGAATGCTGTCCTGAATGCCGTGGCGATCCGTCACCAGCACAATGTCGCCCTTGGGGATCCAGAAGCGGGCGATCTCAATGGCCGCCTGCAAGAGTCCCCCCGGATTGTTGCGCAAATCGAGAATGTAGCCCCGCACCCCTTGAGCTTCTGCGGCCCGAATGGCTTGGCGGACTTGAGCGGCAGCATTGCCGTTGAACTGGCTGAGGCGAATGTAGGCCACCGATCCCTGAGGCAGCTCAAAAAAACGGGTGCGCACGGGGTTGATGGTGATCGATTGGCGTACCAGCTCCACCTCCCAAATGCGATCCTGCCGCCTCAGCTTCAAAGTAACCGGCGTGCCGCTGCGCCCCCGCATCCGCTCGGCCACTTCGTCCAGGCTCAGCCCCGCCACCGGCACCCGATCCACCGCCAAAATCTCATCCTGGGGTTGGATCCCGGCCTGCTCGGCAGGAGTGCCCTCCATGGGGGCAATCACCCGCACAGCGCCTTGCTCGTCGATAGCAATCTGCAAGCCGACACCACTCAGCTCGCCGGCTGTAGAGGTCTGCAGGCTGAGGTAGTGCTCTCTGTCCAGAAAGCGGGTAAAGGGATCCCCCAGAGTGGCCAACATCTCCTCGATGGCCTGGTAAGTCTGCTTGCGCTCCTTCAGGGGCCGGGAGAGAAACCGCTGCCGCACCTGCCACCAGTTTTGCCCGTTAAACCCCGGATCCACGTAGGCCCGATCCACGTAGGCCCAAGCCTGCGCCAGCAGTTGCTGCTCTTCTCCCCAACGGCTGGCCTGCACCGGACAGGGGCCTATGGCCAAACTCGCCCAGAGCAAACACCCAAGCAAGACAAGGCGGATCCCCCACCCTCTCCAAAGGATCCCTGTGTATCTCGGCTTCTGCACAACCATCGATCCCAAAAAACATTAAGAAACATGAACAAAACGCAATATCAAAAGCTCGTCTGGCCTACTGGGATCAAGATCTTGGTTCCCAAGCTGAGCCCGGCGCCAGGATAGTGTTAAAAGATTGTGTTACATTGCTGAGGAGAGTGGGCTTGCCCCGCCCTCGAGAGCCAACTTCAAAAAATGCAGACATTATGAGCAAAGTTTACGACTGGTTGGACGAGCGGCTGGAGATTACGCCTTTCGTCGACGACGCAACGGGAAAATTCATTCCGCCTCACGTTAACATCTTCTACTGCCTCGGCGGGGTGACGCTGGTGTGCTTCTTAATTCAGTTTGCCACCGGCTTCGCCATGACGTTTTACTATCGTCCGACGGTGGCCGAGGCTTTTGAGTCGGTGAACTACATCATGACCCAGGTGAACTTCGGCTGGCTGCTGCGCTCCATCCACCGTTGGAGTGCCTCCATGATGGTGCTGATGATGATCCTACACACCTTCCGGGTTTACCTGACGGGGGGATTCAAGAAGCCCCGCGAGCTGACCTGGGTAACCGGTGTAATCTTGGCGGTGCTGACCGTCTCCTTCGGCGTTACCGGCTACTCCCTGCCCTGGGATCAGGTGGGCTACTGGGCAGTCAAGATCGTCTCAGGTGTGCCCAGTGCCATTCCGGTGGTGGGCGACTTGTTGGTGCAACTGATCCGGGGTGGCGAAGCGGTTGGTCAAGCTACCCTGACTCGCTTCTACAGCTTGCACACTTTCGTGCTACCCTGGCTGACCGCAGTCTTTATGACCATGCACTTTTTGATGATCCGCCGCCAAGGCATTTCTGGGCCTTTGTGAGCAAGGTTTGACTCCCAGACGCCTTTGACTTTCCTGGTAACTGGGATCTTTACCTGCCACTTTTTCAGAACTTTTGTCCCTAGATAAGGAGAACTCCCATGGCCGTCTCAAAACAGGTGATAGCGACCGAGGCCATTACCCGCAAGGTTGATCTAGACAACCCCAAAGTTGTAGCCAAGCTGAAGAAAAACATGGGCCACATGACCTATGGTGAGCCCGCTTGGCCCAACGATTTGCTCTTTATGTTTCCGGTGGTGATCCTGGGCACTATTGGAGTGATCGTTGGCCTGTCAGTCATGGATCCGGCAGGTGTAGGGGAGCCGGCGGATCCCTTTGCTACGCCTCTGGAAATTCTGCCGGAATGGTATCTCTACCCCGCCTTCCACATCCTGCGGATTGCTCCCAACAAGCTGTTGGGAATTGCTCTGATGTCTGCCATTCCTGTGGGTCTCTTGTTTGTGCCCTTCATCGAAAACGTCAACAAGTTCCAAAACCCCTTGCGCCGCCCAGTGGCGACAACGGTGTTCCTGATCGGCACCTTGGTCACCCTCTACCTGGGCATAGGTGCCACCTTGCCCTTGGATAAGTGGGTCACCTTGGGCTTGTTCTAAAAGAACATCTGGGACTCCCGCTTGATGGGTTGATCGTCATCATCACCATCAGAATCACCATCAGAGTGCAGCAGGTTGGTGGCCAGGCTGCACTTTGTTATTTGGAGAGCTTTTTAGAGGAGTTGTCTGCAAACCTGTGTGCCAAGGGATGGGCCAGTCCGCCGAAATGGTAGTATCTCTACGCCCTCATCTTCAGCTTGACCGCTCATGAGCACTTCTTCTTCAACTGCTCGAACCTATCGGATCACAGCCCTTGCCGGAGATGGCATCGGCCCCGAAATCATGCGGGTGGGACGAGCCGTTTTGGATGCAGTTGCCCGGCAGATGGGATTTGCTCTTCAGTGGCAAGAGGGCCTGATCGGCGGGGCCGCCTACGAACAGACCGGGGATCCCTTGCCGGCAGAAACCCTGAAAATGGCTCAAGAGAGCGATGCCGTTTATCTGGCTGCTGTCGGCGACTTCAAGTATGACGCTCTGCCTCCTGAGAAACGCCCGGAGCGGGCCTTGTTGGGCTTGAGGGCGGGGCTGGGGCTGTTTGCCAACTTGCGCCCGGTAAAAGTCTTCCCTCAACTGGTGGGGGCTTCCTCCCTGAAGCCAGAGGTGATCTCGGGGATCGACCTGGTGGTGGTGCGGGAGCTGACGGGGGGCATCTACTTCGGCCAGCCCAAGGGAATCTTCACGGATGCCCAGGGATCCCGGCGTGGCGTGAACACCATGGTCTACAGCGAAGCTGAGGTGGATCGGATTGCCCGAGTTGCCTTCGAGCTGGCCCGCAAGCGTCGGCGCAAGCTCTGCTCGGTGGACAAAGCCAACGTTCTCGAGGTGTCGCAACTGTGGCGGGAGCGGGTCAATGTCATTGCGGCTGAGTACCCGGAGGTGGAACTTTCCCACCTGTACATCGACAATGCCGCCATGCAGTTGGTGCGCTGGCCCAAGCAGTTCGACGTCATCCTCACGGGCAATCTCTTCGGCGATATCCTCTCCGATGAAGCGGCCATGCTGACCGGCTCTATTGGTATGCTGCCCTCTGCCTCTCTGGGATCCTCTGGCCCCGGCCTATACGAGCCGGTACATGGGTCGGCTCCCGACATTGCCGGACAAGACAAAGCCAACCCCATTGCCCAGGTGCTCTCCGGCGCCCTGATGCTCCGCTACTCCCTGGATCAGCCGCAAGCTGCCGACCGCATCGAACAGGCGGTAGAAGCCGTTTTGGCGCAAGGGTACCGCACCCCAGACCTCTACTCTGAGGGAATGACTTTAGTGGGTTGCCAGGAAATGGGAGAAAAGTTGGTGGCAGCCCTGTCCCAGCAGCAGGCGCAATAGCCTTTTTCGGGGCCACAGGCTACAGCCAAGGCAGACGTGCGGCGATTTCCAAGCAATTTCCAATTGTGGGGATCCTTGGAGCTACGCCCAACCGGCTTCAGGGAGAAGGTCGACCTCTTCAGTCGCTTCAACCGTCTCTTCCGGTCGAAGTGTGGCTTCTTGGCAGCGCTCCATGGCTTGAAGAAGCAGAGCCTCCCCTTCCTGCACCGTCTCAATGCGACAGAGGAGAGCACGGAATTGAGAGGCTCCGGCAAAGTCTTTGATGTACCAAGTCATGTGCTTGCGGGCCTGACGGATGCCACGTTCTCCCTTGTACTCCCAGAGACCGCGCAGATGCTCTAAGGCCATTTGAATTCGCTCCAGGGGAGTGGGGGCTGGTCTTTCTTGACCGGTTTTCAGGAAGTGATCAATCTCCCCTACCAGAAAGGGGTAGCCCATGGTGCCACGGGAGCACATCACCCCATCGGCGCCGGTTTCCTCCAAACACTTCACCGCTGCGGCTGTCGAGAAAATATCCCCATTGGCGATGACGGGAATGCGCAGGTGCTGTTTGACGCGGCGGATCCAGTCCCAGCGGGCTTTGCCGTTGAAGCCTTGGGCGCGTGTTCGGGCATGCAGGGTGAGCAGTTGCGCCCCTGCCTCCTGCAGACGGTGGGCAAAATCCAAAATGTTGATCTCCTGATCCGACCAGCCCAGGCGCGTTTTTACGGTTACGGGCACCTCCACCGCTTTGGCCACCGCCTCCACAATTCGTGCTGCCGTGTCGGGATCGCGAAGCAGAGAAGAGCCGCCGCCGTTTTTGGTAATCTTGTTCACCGGGCAGCCCATGTTGATGTCCACCAAGGTCGCCCCTTCGTCCACAGCCATGCGGGCTGCTTCCGCCAGAAAGTCGGGCCGACAATCAAACAGTTGGATGCCAATAGGCTGCTCCCCCTCGCCGACCTCCATGATGCGGGGCAACTGGCGGGCATAGTGCAAGCCGGTCGCGCTGACCATTTCCGTGTAGACCAAGCTGTGGGGGGCAAAACGGCGCACCAGCCCTCGAAAGACTTGGTCGGTTACCCCTGACAGCGGCGCCTGAAAGACGCGACTCAAAACCTTCACCCCACCGATATCGAGGGGTGGGGACAAGCGGGCTTGGAGTTCCGGCGAAAGCTGCAGGCCCATCGGGATCCGGAGAAAGCTATCCCTCTTTGTTGACAAAGTAAAGAAGACCCATGATGCGCGCTCGTTTGATCGCGGCAGTGAGCTCCCGCTGCTGTTTGGCGGTCAGGCCGGTGATGCGGCGGGGCAAGATCTTGCCTCGCTCGGTAACAAATTTCTTGAGCAGCTCCACATCGGTGTACCTAATGGGCTCTCCCGGCTTAATGGGAGACAGGCGGCGGCGAGCGTAAACCATAGGTCAGGAGAACGGCGAAACGGCTTGAACTACTTAATCTCTTTGTGGACGGTGTGGCGGTTGCAGTGGGGGCAGAATTTCTTCAGCTCTAAGCGGGCTGTTGTGTTGCGGCGGTTTTTGGTGGTGGTGTAGCGGTTCACACCTGGAGAACGTTTGTTGACGTTGGTGCGGCACTCGGTGCACTCCAGGGTGATGATGATGCGGGCACCCTTTGCTTTAGCCATGACGGATCCCAAGACGAAGGTAAACGGCAATGAGGAAACTGCAATCCCAGATCCTGAGGCTGGAGATATGGGTTTGCCTCAATAAGGGCGATCACCAATTATCCAACTTTTCCTTGACGGAATCAACCCAAGTTTTCACTTGCTTGCCCGTTTGTTGCCGTAGGCTACGGGCGTTGCGATCCACATCTTTGCTCAGGCGCTGCAACTGCTTGGACAGATCCCGCACGGTGTCATTGCGCTGGGCTTGGCGCAGCAGGTCGCGAGCAGCCGATTTGACGTCGTCAGCAGCGTCCCCCTCTAGGATGTCCTGCAAAAACTGCAGGACTTTTTCATCCAGGTGATAGCCCCGCTCCGCTTCCACGACCAGGGTGCGTCCAGCCCGGTCGTGAATGGTTTGGCGTTTTTCCTTGTCGAAGACGGCAAACAGCCCATCCGCAGCCAGAGGCACCAGCAGGGCCTCTGTAAGCACAAAGAGGGAGAGCACTCCCTCTCGAGCCAGAGAGCGAACCAGGTGCGGCGAGGCTTCGGTTTCGGGATCCAGGGTTTTGATGTTCAGCAGCCATTTGCCGAGGCTTTGGCCCTCAGGACGGGATTGGAAATAGCCGCGGTTCACCAGCCAGGTGGCGAAGAAGGCGAGATAGCCGGTCATGTCCACGGCGCCTGCATTGGCCCCTACCAGAGCAGCCAAGCCTTGGGCTAGGTAGGAGATCCCCAGCCCCAGCCCAAAGTCGAGGGCAAAGGCCCCTATCCGTTTACTCCAGGGAGCCAATTTCGGCAGGGTTTCCCCCTCAGCAGCCGTTTGCGGGACTGGCCGCTCGGCTTGAACCGGGGGCAGAGAAGTGGCAGGGGGCAAAGCGCTGAAGGTTCGCCACTCGCCAGCACTTTGATCCAGTTGTTCGGTTTTGGGCCGCTCTGGAAATTGGGGGCGTTCGGGGTAGGGTCTGGGATCCGTCATTGCCGGTTGAGACAGTCAGTTCTACCATTCTAGCGAGGCAAGCCCACACCCACCGGCAGAGGGGACGGGCTGCGACGGGGGATCTCGTAGGTCAGCCGATCGCGGGCCAGCAGGGTATTGGGAAAAATGGCCTGAGCTTCTGCCAGTAGGTCTTCCAAGGTAATGGGGGCTTCTGGGGTGTAGCGGGGGCTGAAGTGGGTGAGGATCAAAGCTTGGGCCTTGGCTTCGGCGGCCACTTGGGCGGCCATGGCGGCGGTGGAATGCTTAGAGCGGCGGGCCAGCTCCAAGTCAGCCTGAGCGTAGGTAGCCTCGTGGATGACCAGATCCGCAGCCCGGGAGAGATCAACAGCATTGCGGCAGAAAATCGTGTCGGTGCAGTAGGAGAATTTGCGGCCCGGAATGGGATCCCCGACATAATCCCGTCCGTGAAAGCAGCGGCCCTGCCAGATGATGGATTGGCCGGCCTTGAGCTGCCCATACAGAGGGCCAAAGGGGATCCCATCGGCTTGGGCTTTGGCCACATTAAAGCTGCCTGGCCGATCCTGTTCCACCACGCGGTAGCCGAAGGCGGGCACCCGGTGATCCAAGGGCGCGCAGAAGACGGAGTATTCCGGCTCTTGCAGGATGAGACCGGTTTCGACGGTGTGAACGCGGAAGCCGTAGGGGATGCGCGTCTCGCTGTAGCGCAACACCGCCTTCAGGTACTCTTCCAGGCCCGGCGGGCCGTAGATATCGATGTGCTCAGGGGTGCTGCCCAAGCCACAGGAGGCCAACAGCCCCGGCAGGCCGTAGATGTGATCCCCGTGCATGTGGGTGATGAAAATGCGGCGCAACTGGCTGGGGCGCAGCTCGTCTAGGCGTAGCAACTGGTGCTGGGTGCCCTCGCCACAATCGAACAGCCACCATTCCGACCGCTGGGGAAACTGCACCGCCACCCCAGAGACATTGCGCTGGCGGGTGGGCATGCCGGAGCTGGTGCCCAAAAAGGTGATCCGAATGGCATTGGGATCTGTCACAGGGGCAAGACCTCAAGGATTGGGATCCCTAGCTTACCAACTGCTCCCGCTGGCCGAGAAAAAACCCTTGATAGGATGGGGAGTAGAACGTACCCTTGAGCCTTCTCGTCATGATCACCCTGACCGATAGCGCCATCCAAGAGTTGAAGCGCCTGCGCAGCAAGTACGAAAAAGAGGGATCCCAGCCCATCCTGCGTCTAGGGGTCAAGCCGAGCGGCTGCTCTGGCCTCTCTTACGTAATGAACTTCGAGTCTCGGGCCAACCCTGACGATCACACCTTCGACTTTGGGGATATCCAGGTGGCAGTGGATCCCTTGAGTATGACCTTGATCAGCGGCACCACCGTCGACTTTTCCGAGGATCTGCTGGGGGGCGGTTTCCGCTTCAGGAACCCCAATGCAATAGCTAGCTGTGGGTGTGGCACCTCCTTTGCCACTGCTGAGACTGCTGCTGTCGTTGGTCACTAAAGTCTCAATCGCTGCCTCCCACCCGCCTTTGGGCGTCAACGGTTGGAGGGCTCTAGGCTGGGCAGCCAAAGGACAAACCAAGTCCATCCCTTCTGGCTGGTGACCCGGATTTGGCCCTGCAGATACTCCACCCACTGCTTCACCAAGGCCAGTCCAAGGCCGCTGCCCGGTTGCGCCCAGGGATCCTCAGAGGGCACCCGGTAAAAGCGCTCGAAAAGGTGGGGCAGGTGGTCAGGCTCGATTTGGGCGGTATTGCCAATCCTTAGCTCAACCCCACCGGGAAAGGCTTGCACCTCCAAGCGGAGGGTTCCGCCCGGCTGGGTAAACTTGCAGGCATTTTCCAGCAGTTCCTTCAGGATCAGGGTTAGCCGCTGCGGGTAGCTGTAGAGCACTGCCGGGAATGAGGTCAGCTCCGCCATCTCCAGCTTCAGTTGCCGAGCCTGAGCCCGTTCTCGCACCCCATTGAGTAGGCCTGTGCAAAGGCTGTGGAGATCGATGGCGGCAGCCGCAGAGCCCAACTCTTTGGCTTCTAGGCTCTGCAGATCCAGCAATCTGTTGATTAGCTCGATTTCAGCTTGACATTCTTCCAGGGCAATGCGGTGGTATTGGCACTGCTTCTCGTTGAGAGGAGTGCGGCCCAACAGTTCCAGGGCCAGCTTGATCTTGGTGAGGGGAGTGCGCAGCTCGTGGGAAACGCTGGCCAGAAAGCTATCCTTAAGGCGGCTGAGCTGCTGCAAGTCCTGTACCTGGCAGGCCAGCTGGGCGGTACGTTCCTGCACTTTGGCTTCTAGGGCTTGGTTGAGTTCCCGCAGGTGGCGTTGGGCTTGGCTGGCCTGGATCAGGTGACGGATACGCCGCTTCAAAACCGCCCAACGAATGGGCTTGGAAATGTAATCGCTGGCCCCGGCAGCAAAGGCTTCATCCACGCAGGACTCATCTTCCAGCGCCGTGACGATGAGAATGGGCAGATCCGAGTTTTGAGCATGGAGGCGGCGACAGCACTCAAACCCATCCACATCCGGCATGACCGCATCCAGCAAGACCATATCCACTGGGTGTTGAGCGGCTAGCTGCAGACAGACTTCGCCGCTGCTGGCTTCCAGGACTTGGTAGCCTTCTCGCTCAAGGGCGTAGCGAACCAAGATTCGCTGGCTGGGCTCATCGTCCGCGATCAACAACAACGGCTTCTTTTCAGGAGAGGGGGATCCCGCCTGGGCCTCAGGAACCGCCGGCGAGCTGGCCGGAGGGTGGGGATTGGGCTTCAGCATAGGCATCGAGAGGAGAGGGAGAAAAGCTCTGCACTCAGAGACTGAGGATAACTTGCCGATATGCCACCTCCAGCTTCTGCAGGGCTTGCTCTATAGTATCCCATTTTACAGAACTGGCTGGCTCGGCATGAACCAGCTTTTCCAACTGCTGACACAGCTCGGCCAGACGTTTGGCGCCCAGGGTGCTGCTGCCGCCTTTGAGGCGGTGGGCCAACCGAGCAATGGCTTGGGGATCCCGCTGCTCTAGGGCCTGCCGCAGGGATCCCAATAGAGCTTCGCTGTCCTGCCGGTAGGTTTGGATCATCTCCTGCCAGGCTTCTGGAGAGCTGAAGACTGCCCGCATCTGGGCGAGGATAACGGGGTCGAGGGGCGGATCCTCTTCTTGGCTGGCCGGCTTGGGAAGGGGAGGGGATCCCTGAAGAACCCGGACTAGGGCGGCTGGCTCCAAGGGTTTGGTGAGGTAGCCATCCACCCCGGCAGCTTCGGCGGCAGCACGGCCTTCCGAAAACACATTGGCCGTGAGGACAACAATGCGAGGCTGGCGCTCAGGGGGCAGCTCAGCACGGATGCGACGGGTGGCCGCAAGACCATCCAGCTCCGGCATTTGCATATCCATCAACACCAGATCGTAGGGTCGCAGGCGCAGAGCTTGGACGGCTTCCAGACCGTTGCCGACTATGTCGGGCCGGTAGCCCAATCGCTCCAGCATGAGGCGAATCACCTTCTGGTTAACCGGGTTATCCTCTGCCACCAGGATCTGAAGCGGGTAGCGGCTGGCCAGGGTCGCGTCCCAAATGGAGGGAGGAGCGGCGGGAGAGGAAGATAAGGAGGAAGGAGCTTTTTCTCCCACAAGCCCCAGCAGCAGCTTCCGCAGTTGGGAGGCTTTGACCGGCTTGGCCAAAGTGGGGAGAGGGTCTGCTGTGGAGATGAAGTTGCGCCCCGTCAGCACTAGCGGTAACAGGCGGGGTTGCGCTGTCTGCAGGTCAGCCGCCAGGGTCAAGCCATCCCGGTCTGGCAGGGTGGCATCCAGAAGGGCCAGGTCAAAAGGACGAGTTCTAACTGCAGCCTGGGCTTCTGCCGCCAAGGCACAACAGGTTACCTCCATGCCCCAAGCGCTCAGCAGTCGGGATAGCAACTGCCGTTGACTGGCGTTGTCTTCCACCAGCAAAACCCGCTTGCCGGCCAAGCACGGATCCGGCGCGGCGGTTGGCAACAGCTCCTGGTCTGGCCTCTTTAGGGGGATGCGAAAGCGAAAAGTGGATCCCTGGCCTGGCTGACTTTCCACCCCGATTGCTCCCCCCATGAGCTGGCAGAGACGCTGGCTGATGGCCAAGCCCAGGCCGGTGCCCCCAAACTGGCGGCTGATGGAGCTATCCACCTGGCTGAAGGGCTTGAAGAGGCGATCCAATTTTTCGGGGGGAATGCCAATGCCTGTATCCCGCACCTGAACGTTGACCCATTGCTTTTCGGGATCCCTCTCCCCTGCCTCGACCGTCACCACTACCTCTCCCTGGGGGGTGAACTTGATGGCGTTGCTGAGCAGGTTGGCCAAAATTTGCCGCAGGCGGCCCGGATCCCCTATCAAGGTTGGCGGCAGGTTGGGATCCACCCAGGCCATCAGCTCCAGCTCCTTGCTCTGGGCTTGGGCGGCCATCAAATCCAGCAGCTCCTCCACCAACTGCGGCAAGGAAAAGGGTATTTCCTCCAGTTCCAGCTTCTGGGACTCGATCTTGGAGAAATCGAGGATGTCGTTGATTAGGTTCAGCAGCACCTCGCCTCCATAGCGGATGGTCTGCACCCAATCCTGCTGCTGTCGATCCAAAGAGGTGTCCAGCAGCAGGTTAGCCATTCCCAGGATGGCGTTGATGGGGGTGCGGATCTCGTGGCTGATGGTGGCCAGGAACTCGCTCTTGGCCCGGCTGGCGGCTTCGGCAGCTTCCTTGGCTGCTTTCATCTGCTCTTCTGCCAGCTTGGCTAGGGTGATATCCCGTCCGGCGGCGTAGAACAGGGATCCGGCCAAAGAGGCTCGCCACTCGATGAAGCGATAGCTGCCGTCCTGAGTGCGGTAGCGGTTGACAAAGTGATCCAGCCGTTTCTCTTCGACAAGCTGCTGCATGGCCGCCTGCGTGGCGGGGACATCTTCCGGGTGAACCCACTCCAAAAAGGGTCGGCTCTGCAGCTCCTGCAGAGAATAGCCCAGCGTAGTCTCCCAGGCGCGGTTGAGACGGCGAAAGTACCCTTGGGCATCGGCAATGCAGAGCAAATCCAGAGCTACCGAGAAAAACTGCTCCAGCTCCGCTTCTGCCGACTTGCGGGCAGTGATGTCCACCGCGGTAAACACCCAACACGGGATCCCGCGCAAGACAAGGGGCTGCACAAACACGTCTTCCCAGACAACCTGGCCATCCTGCCGCTGCCATTGCCACTCAAAGCGGGCGGATCCCTGCTGGCGGGCTTGCTCCAAGTAGGACTGCAGCGAGAACTCCCCGCCCCGAAGAGCCTGGCGATAGGGAGACTGCTCGGAAGCGTCGAAGGCTCGCAGCTCCTCCAAACTGGAGAAGCTATAGGCCGCAATGGCCTGGGAGATGGCCTCCAGGATCTCGCCGGTCTCGGCATGACGGATGAGGATGGCCACAGCGGCATTCTCAAACAGCGCCCGGAACTTCTGCTCGCTTTCCTGGACGGCCTGCTGGGATCGCACCCTGTCGGTTACATCGCGGACGATCACCACCACCTCTTGGGCGTTGAGGGGCACAATGCGCACCTCTTCGTGGCGGGTCTCCCCTTCAATCTCGATGCTTTGGTCGTAGCGCTGCCGCGTCTGGGTAGCTATAGCCTGCTGAACAAAGAAAAGCCGCCGCTCGGCCAACTCCGGTGGCAAAAGCTCCTGCAGGGATCGGCCCACGTAGGTGTCCGGCGAGCCATAGGGAAGAACCTCGCCCCCGGAGACAAAGCTCAAGCAGATGCCCTGGCTGTCCAGGCGAAAGATCAAGTCGGGAATGGCTTCTAGAATGGCTCGCTGCACCTGTTCAGCGGCTTTCAAGGCCAGCTCTGCCTGCTTGGCTTCTGTAATATCCCGCACGATCACCAGGACTTCCTGGCTGTTGAGAGGGACAATGCGGGCTTCTTCGTGGCGTACCTCCCCTCGGACTTCAATGCTGTACTCGTAGCGCTGTTGGGTTTGGGTGGCCAGAGCCTGCTGAACATAGAAAAGCCGCTGCTCTGCCAGCTCCAGCGGCAGAATCTCCTGGAGGGATCGACCTAAGTGGCGCTCTGCTGGGCAGTCAAGATGGACATCGCCGCCGGAAATAAAACTCAGGCAGATGCCCTGGCGATTCAGGCGAACAATAAGGTCGGGGATGGCTTGGAGAATGGCCCGCTGGGTGGCTTCCATTTCTCTAAGGGCCAACTCCGCCTGTTTCCGCTCGGTGATATCCCGCACCAGGATGTAAACTTTGTCTCTCCCGTGAGCGACAACGCAGGCTCTCCGATAGCAGCGGATCCCCGGCTCAATCTCAACTTCGTACTCTAGGTACTGCGGCGTCTGGCTGACCAAGGCCCCCTCCGCCAGAGATGGATACTGCTCTTTCAGCGAGCCAGTAAACACGTCTTGGGCGCGGCGACCCACGTAAAACTCAGGCGGATGTCGGGTGGGAACGTAAGGGGAAGGCTTGCAATGAAGAATGACTCCCTCGGCGCTGAGCTCAAAAATCAAGTCGGGAATGGCCTCGTAGAGGGCGCGGTAGCGAGACTCGCTTTCCTGTAGAGCCCGCTCCATCTTGACCCGCTCGCTGATGTCGCGGCTGGTGATGAGGATCCCATCGCCCACCGGCACCACTTGGTGATGGATCCAACTGGCCTTCAAGCCCGGCTGCCCCGAAATGGGGAACTCCTCTTCCAGAGGAATGCCGGTTTCCACCACTCGCTTGTATTTCTCAAAAAAGCCCCCCCAGCGGTTGATGGGCAGCAGCTCGCACAGCCGCTGGCCGATGATCTGCCGGCGCTGGAGGGAAATGAGCTCTTCCCCCTTGGCGTTGACATCCACAAAGACAAAGTCGCGGATCTCGCGGGTAACGGGATCGCGCACCGCCTCCAGCAGGTAAATAGCATCCAAGCTGGCTTCCAAGGCTGCCCGAAAACGAGCCTCTGGGCTGGGGGTGCCTCTAGGAGGTTGGAAGGGAAATCTTCGAGAAAGGGATCCCAGGATCCCTCTGAAGACAGAAAGCGGCTGACTTTCCCCCAGGCTGACGCCAAGCAGCAGGAGAGCCAAGAAGAGGGATCCCAGCAGCCAAAAGGCAAGGCCAGAGGGATCCACCAGGCCCACCGTTTTCCCTACCGCCCATAGCTCTCTGTGCATAGAACCCAGAGATTCCTGCCCCCTTTCCACAGTATCCCAGCAAGTCTTTCCAGCTTATCTTGGAGGTCAAAAGGGGAAGCTCAGCTAACTTGCGGAAATGGCCTCTATGCAATGGGCAGGATTCCTCAAGAGTGGCTTTTTGGGGAAATGAGTCTTGGCTCAAAGCTTTGTTTCTGGGTGCAGTAGGGAGAGAGACTCTTTATTGTGAAGATGCTTTATTGTGAAAAATAATTGTGAAGATTCAGCGGGATCCCTTGCGCCAGCGGCAATAGAGTTTTTCCAACTCCACCCAGACCATAACCACGGTGCTAGAGCCCAAGCAGATCAAAAGTTCAGTGCGGGTTAGCTCCTCTGTGCCAAAGAAGCTGCGCAAGAAAGGCACATAGAGCAGAGCCAATTGCAAGAGCAGAGTGGTCAGGACCGCGCCCAGCAGGTAGGGGTTGGAGAAAGGGTTGGTCTCGATGGTGAGCTTCTCGTTGGAGCGCACGGCCAGCGCATGGCCCATCTGGGCGATACACAAGGTGGTGAAGACCATCGTGCGCCAGTGGGGGATGTAGGCTTCCACAATGGCCATCATGAGGATTGTGGAGATGGCAAAAACCACGCCGATGCGCACCATGTAGGCTCCCAGGCCCTGCGCGAAGATGCTCTCTTTGGGGTTGAAGGGGGGGCGCTGCATCACCCCTGGCTCCGCCGGTTCCAAAGCCAAGGCCAGAGCGGGCAGGCCATCGGTCACCAAGTTCATCCACAAGATCTGTAGGGGTGTCAGCGGCACATCCCCCAAGCCCAGGATGGGGGCAGCAGCCACTGTCAGCACCTCACCGATGTTGCTGCCCAAAATGTACTTCACAAAGCGGCGGATGTTGCTGTAGACCACTCGCCCTTCTTCAATGGCTGCCACGATGGTGGCGAAGTTGTCGTCCAGCAGCACCATATCGCTGGCCTCTTTGCTCACATCGGTGCCCGTGATGCCCATGGCGATGCCAATATCCGCTTGGCGCAGGGCAGGGGCGTCGTTGACCCCATCCCCGGTCATGGCCACGAACTCGTTTTGCTTTTGCAAGGCCTGGACAATGCGCAGCTTGTGTTCGGGTGCCACGCGGGCATAGACGTTGACCGTCTGCACCGTTTGCAGCAGCTCCTCAAAACTCAGGCGGGAGAGGGTGCGTCCGTCAATCGCCTGATCCTCCGACTCGAGAATGCCCAGCTGGCGGGCAATGGCAACAGCTGTCAGTTGGTGGTCGCCGGTAATCATCAACGTGCGGATCCCAGCTTCTCGGCAGCGGGCCACGGCCTCTCGTGCCTCTGGTCGCGGAGCATCGTGCATCCCCATCAGGCCCAGCCAAACCAGGTTGTGCTCCACCTCTTCCCCGTTGTCCGGGATCCGCTCTAGCCTCTGGGTGGCTACCCCCAGAACCCGAATACCTTGGGCGGCCAGGCGGTTATTGGTGCCGAGGATGGCCTGGCGATCGGTTTCCGACAGCTCCTGCCAAGTTCCCCCTTTCTGGATGCGATCACACCGCTCCAGCACCAGCTCTGGGGATCCCTTGATGTAGACGCAATAGCCGCCGTTTTCTTGGATCACCACGCTCATGCGTTTTCGTTCCGAGCTGAAGGGGAGCTCCTGCACCCGTGGGTAGCGCTCCTGTAAAGAGCCTTTGTGGAGGTTGGCCTTGGCGGCTGCCACCAGCAGGGCGGCCTCGGTGGGATCCCCCAGGATGGACCAGGTGGGCGTTGAAGGGGGGGAAGAAACTGCAGACCGAGGGTTACGCCCGGCAACAGGTTGGAGACTGGCCTGCAACAGGGCATCGTTGCAGAACACCACGGCCCGCAAGATGGCCTGCAAATCTGGGGCGCTCTCTGGATCCATGAGCTGGCCGCCGCAGTAGAAGGAGCCCTTGGGGATGTAACCGCTGCCGCTGACGTGGTAATGGCGGTCGGGGGTAATGATGTCGGTCACCACCATTTTGTTTTCCGTGAGGGTGCCGGTTTTGTCGGAGCAGATGGTGGTCACGGATCCCAGGGTCTCTACTGCCGGCAGGCGGCGGATGAGGGCATGGCGGCGCACCATGCGTTGGGTGCCAATGGCTAGGGTGACAGTGATCACCGCAGGCAGCCCCTCTGGTACCACGGCCACGGCCATGCTCAAGGAGGTTTCCAGAAGCGAGGTAAAGGGGGCCATGCTCCCGGCTTGCAGCAGCCCTATCCCCACCACCAAGGCCACCAAAGCCAGGGATCCCGACACCAGCACATTGCCCAGTTGGCTCATGCGCCGCTGCAGGGGAGTGGGCTCGTTTTCCACCGTTTGTAGCAGCTTCGCCACCTTGCCCAGCTCCGTGTTCATGCCGGTGGCAGTAACCAAGAGGATCCCTCGCCCCTGAATCACTTCGGTGCCCATGAAGGCCATGTTGCGCCGTTCCCCCAGCTCGATGTCCGGCGGGAGTACGCAATCTGCCTGTTTGGTTACAGGGGTGGCTTCTCCGGTCAAAGCTGCTTCCCGCACCTGCAGGTTCACGGCCTCGGCCAAGCGCCCATCGGCTGGGATCTGTACCCCGGCTTCCAGCAGCACGCGATCCCCCGGCACCAGTTGGCTGGCTGGAACTTCTTGCCACAGGCCATCCCGCTCCACCCGCACGGTAGGGGAGGCCAGTTTTTTCAGGGCCGCCAGCGCTTTTTCCGCCCGACTTTCTTGCAAATAGCCCAGGCCACCGTTAAGGCCAACGATCAACAAAATGGCCAGGGCATCTTTGGGAAACTCGCCTTCTTGCAAGTCCAAAGTGGCTGAGATCGCCGCTACGGCGATCAGCATCAGCAGCATGACGTTGCGGAATTGATCCAGCAGGACTTGCCAGGAGCTACGGCCAGAGGAGGTGATCAGCTCATTGGGGCCATACTCCCGCTGCCTCTGGATTACCTGCTGAGTGGTGAGGCCACGATCGGGATCGGTCTGCAACTTCTGGATGGCAGCGGCGAGGGTGAGGCTATGCCAGGCAGGAACAGAAGCAAGGGGGGATCCATCCGGTGGGATCATCGCGACCACTCGAGGGTTCTTGCCGCATTTTGACATACTCCCCGCCCCACAGGAGGAGGATTCTGACAGCAGCAGACCGGTGCTGGAGTAGGCCCCGAATACCTGCCCTGCCTAGCGCAAGATTTCAAAATCCAAAACGGGCTCTGTCTGGGTGACGCGGTAATATCCGGCCTGGGTACGAACCGAAGCCTGATAGGGACTGGGCAAATCTAGCGAGCGCAGGGGTGGGATGTTGGTGCGTTGGTTCAGCAGCGTGGTGAAGAAGGCGGTGGTCTGCCGGGCCTGGGAGCGCACCACCTCCTCAGGGAAAATGACCGGATCCACATTCCTGCCTGTATCCAACAGGATCCTATCCAGGGCATCTCCCACCGGATAGGAAGGATAGGCAATTTGGGCCAAGGCGGATCCAATCGGGATCCCGGCGGATAGACAACCCAGAAGAATGGCCGAAGTCAGACGCATGTGCTGTGATTCCTCCTGCGCTACAGCTTTTCCTCAACACCGGAAAAAAGCGGGGTTTGAACGTTGCTCATTGACTTGGATCCCCATGAAGCCTACCTTTTGACCGGCAGCTAAGGCGGATTCTACTCGAAATGCCTCGATTGGCAACCGCCTGCAACCCAATAGAACGCCAACATGACAAAGGATCTCGCCGCCGACTAGGATCGGGATACTCTGCTTGGGATCCTTAGACCTGTGAGTGTTTGTGTTCGCATTGCCCCCAGTCCAACTGGAAATCTGCACATCGGCACCGCCCGGACGGCAGTGTTCAACTGGCTGTATGCCCGTCGCCACGGTGGCCGGTTCATTTTGCGCATCGAGGACACCGACCGCGACCGCTCTTTGCCCCGCTACACCCGCAACATTTTGGCGGGCCTGGCCTGGTTGGGCCTAGACTGGGACGAAGGGCCGGTCTACCAATCCAAGCGCATCGAGCGCTATCAAGCGGTGGTACAGCAGCTTCTGGATCGAGGGTTGGCCTACCGCTGCTACGTCAGCGAGGCGGAGCTGGAGGAGATGCGCGCTGCCCAGAAGGCCGCCGGCAAAGCCCCCCGCTACGACAACCGCCACCGCTTTCTCACCGAAGCCCAGCGACGGGCCTACGAAGCCGAGGGTCGGCAGCCGGTGATCCGCTTCAAAATCGAGGAGCCCCTGGAAGTGTCTTGGGTGGATCTCATTCGCGGCCCCATTACCTGGAACACCCAGGACTTGGGGGGGGATATGGTCATTGCCCGGGCGGATGGCTGCCCTCTCTACAACTTGGCAGTGGTGGTGGATGACATCGACATGGGCATCACCCATGTGATTCGCGGCGAAGATCACATCGGCAATACCCCCAAGCAGATTTTGCTCTACCGTGCTCTTGGCCACGAACCTCCCCAGTTTGCCCATTCTCCGCTAATCCTGAACCCGGAGGGGAAAAAGCTCTCCAAACGGGATGGGGCAACTTCGGTAGCAGAGTTCCAGCAACTGGGCTTTTTGCCGGAAGCTCTCAAGAACTATTTGGCTTTGCTCAGTTGGTCGCCCCCGGATGGGGAAGAGCTTTTCTCTTTGGAAAAGGCGGCTGCGCTGTTCGACTTTGACCGGGTTAACCGTGCGGCTGCCCGCTTTGACTGGGACAAGCTCAACTGGATCAACAGCCAGTACATCAAGCGGCTTTCTCCGCCAGAACTGGTAGAACGGCTCACCCCCTTTTGGCAGGCGGCAGGGTTTGACCTTTCCGAGGTGCCGGATCCCACCTGGTTAGAAGATGTGGCCCGCCTGATTGCCGATGGTATCGACCGCCTGGCAGAGGCTCCTCCGCTCAGCCGCTTTTTGTTTCAGGAGCCCCTCAGCTACACGTTGCCAGCTCTGGAACAGTTGCGCCTGCCTGGGGTGGCAGAGGCTATGGCTGCAATGGCCACCACGTTGGCTGCTGCCGAGCTGCCCCAGGTTTCGGCGGACAGCTTAAAACCGCTGGTGGATCAGGTGGCCAAGGGCCAGAACATGAAAAAGGGCCTGCTGATGAAGAGTTTGCGGGCCGCCCTGACAGGGGATCTGCAGGGGCCGGATTTGCTGGAATCTTTTGCCCTTCTCCAGCGGCGGGGCTGGGCTTTGGGGCGGTTAGAGGCTGTGCAGAAGTTGGTTCCTTGTTGATGGAAGCCCATCTCTTGCTGTCATGCCTTCGGTTGCCTCTGTTGAAAGTGCTCCGCACCGCTGCCGCAATCGGGATCCCATGCTGTCACGCCAGCTACAGGCTGCAAACCAAATTGTCCAAGAACTGGTGCTGCTCTCTTCTCAGCTAGAAATCGCAGGAGCCCCGCACTGTACCCGTAGGGTCACTGCCGGGAGGAATGCGCTTTGATGAAGTACAATGAACTTATGAGCCAAGTCCTGACCATATCCTGTAAGCTCAAGGTGTCCCCGTCGCAAGCCGCCAAATTGGACGCGACGATGGATGCCTTTGTACAGGCATTGAACTGGGTCAACCAGAACACGCCGGAGAAGATCGTCAACGCGGTCAAACTGCAATCCCTTTGCTACTACGAGATTCGAGCCCGGTTCGGCTTGTCCAGTAACTTGGCTCAACAGGTGTGCAGACGGGTGGCAGGCGCTCGCAAAGTGGCGAGACAGCGCAACCGTCCGGTTAAAGAGTTCAAGCGTAGGTTCGTTACCTACGACGCACGTATCTTTTCATTCCGCGAGAAAGACTGGACGGTGTCGCTGACCACGGTTGAAGGGAGAGAACGCTTTGAGCTAGCCATTGGTAACTACCAGAGGGGAATGCTGGCTGGCTCTAACCCCAAATCGGCCACCCTAGTCC
>NZ_JANSIH010000066.1:0-9632 GCF_047462075.1 Synechococcus sp. R55.2 | reverse complement strand
CGGTTTTTTGCCCAGACCACTTTCTATCGCCCAGCGGGCCAGTTCTGTGCGGTTGTGCAGGCCGGTTTTGCCCAGCATGTTGCTGACGTGGCTTTCAACGGTGCGCTGGCTCACCCCAAGAGTTTCGGCAATCTCGCGGTTGGACAGGCCCCTGGCCACGTACTGGATCACCTTAGTTTCTGTTGGCGTCAGCTCAATTTCCCGATCCAGTTTTATGACGGGTTGAACGCCCGCGCCCTGCATTTGTAACAGGCGCTCAGTATGTTTGAGAGAAGATTCCACCTGCGCCACCAATTCTTCCGGCTCAAAGGGCTTGACCATGTAAACATCTGCCCCTGTGGTCAGGCCGCGCACCCGGTCTGCCGTTTGCCCACGCGCCGACAGAAAAATCACAGGTATCCAGTCCGTAGCACTGTTGGAGCGAATGGTTTCCACAAAGGTGTAGCCATCCATCTCCGGCATCATCACATCGCAGATGATCAGGTCTGGTGTGAAATGGCGCATCGCTTCCAACCCCTCCAGACCGTTGCTCGCCGCCACCACCTCATAACCGCGAAACTCTAGGTAGTCCTTGGCCAGCAGGATTAAGTTCGGATCGTCGTCGATGAGCAACAGTCGCTTCGGGTTGTCCACGGTTTACCTTTTGAGCGCTAAGCTAAAAAGTTTTAGGTGAAGAAATACGGAATCTCCTGTTTCCGTGACTTTCACTGTAGGTTTCACTGTAGGGAAACGACTCTTGAGTACCACCCTTTTGCTTGCTCAATTGGGGAGCAGCCTATGGTAACTGTGCCCTACCTCTAGTCTCTAGGATATCACACATGGAAGAAGTGGAAGTATCCACTTGCGAAATGCTGGCAACAGTATCTCTACGGAATTTAGGGACTCCAGTTGGTAACCTCATCCCAGGAACTTGGCAGAGCTGGCCTCTGCTCTGAAATCGCAGTGCCCAACACATAACCGCAATCTACCCAAAAATTTGTATCTCGTGTGTCTATATATCACATACCTATATGCTTAAGTACCGATATATCTAACATCTGCTATCTATTCAAGTGCCCGTACGTCTTCTGGCTGGGGTTTCCAGGTAGGCAGGCGGGCAGAGCTGATGGAGAATGGAAGAAAGCCTGCGCTTTAACGACAGCCGACATGGGGAGAACGGGTGGAAAAGGGCACACTGGTGGAGTTTCGTTACAATAACGACCGTGTGTTGGCAGTGGTTCAGGGCACCGAGGGCAAGAAGAACCTACTGCTGGGGGTGCCTTCTGGGCAGGTTCATAGTGTTCACCCTCGCCAGATTACCTTTGCTTTGAACGGGGGATCCAGCTTCACGGCTTCCGACATCCCCGGCTTTTGGCAGGCGGTGCAAGCAAAGTTGGATCCCGAAAGCTTGGCGCTGGCCTGGGAACTGGTGCAGGAGGAGCGTCAGCCCCTGAGCTTGGCCGAAATGGCTCAGCTGTTGTTTTCTGATGATTCTCCGGTCTCTACCTATGCCGCCTACCGCCTCTTGAGCGAGGATCGCACCTACTTCAAGCAAAAGGGGGAAAGCTACGAACCCCGCACTCCGGCTCAGGTGAAGGAGATCCTCCATCAAATGGCCGTCGCCCAACAACGGCAGCAGGAACAAGCAGAGTTTGAGGCCCACCTGCGGGAGGCTCTGGCTCATCCCGGCCAAGGGTATCCCTGGACTCCTGCCGAGCGGGCCCGCCTGGAGGTGCTGGAACGCCTGGCCTTACAGGGAGCGGCGGCAGCCATTCGCAGCCACGAGGATCTCTCTTCCAATCTCAACCTGTCGGATCGGGAACGGGCCTCGCAACTGCTGGAGCTGATGGGGTTTCCTGACACTCCGCAGGGGGCTTTTGAAGCTTTGGTGGCTCTGGGGCTGTGGAGCCGCCACGAGAACCTGGCCCTGCGCCTCACCGGGATCCCAACCCAGTTCCCGAAGGCGGTGGAGCGATACACCCAAGCCCTGCTCAGCCAGCCTCCCTCTTTCTGGGATCCCCACCTGCGGCGGGATCTCACCCACCTCCACACCTACACCATCGATGATGCCAGCACCCGCGACATTGACGATGCCCTCAGCGTCGAGTTCTGGTCGGATGACGCGGTGAAGCTCTGGATCCACATCGCTGATCCCAGTTGTTGGGTGCAGTGGGGGGATCCCCTCGATTTGGAAGCCCGCAAGCGTGGCACCAGTGTCTATTTGCCGGAGCGGGTGATCCCGATGTTCCCGCCGGAGCTGTCCACCGGCCCGATGAGCTTGGTGCAGGGAGAGGTGCGGCCTGCCCTTAGCTTTGGCATTCTACTGGGATCCGACGGCCAGATCCGGGATTCCGAAATTTGCCTCAGCCAGATCAAAGTCACCTACCGCCTCACCTACGAAGATGCCGATGAAATGTTGGAGTTGGGGGCAGAGGCCCAACTGACGGCTATTGCCCGGGCGGCCCAGTGGCGTTATGGGTGGCGCATGGCTCAGGGGGCCATTCAGATCGGCCTGCCGGAGCAAGATATCAAGGTCATCGACGAGATCCCCCACCTCCGGGTAATCGAGGATACTCCTGCGCGGCAGATGGTGGCGGAAATGATGGTGCTCACCGGCGAGGTGGCGGCCCGCTTCGCCAGCCAAAATGGGATCCCGGTGCCCTATCGTCTGCAGCCGGCTCCCGACTTACCTCCTCCCGAAGTGCTGGATAGGTATCCCCAGGGGCCAGTTCGGTCTTTTGCCATCATGCGCTGTCTATCGCGGGCGGAAGTAGCCACCCAGCCGGGGCGACATACAGGGCTGGGGCTTGAGGCCTACTGTCAGGTTACCTCCCCGATTCGGCGCTACCTGGATTTGGTGGCCCACTACCAGATCAAGGCCTTTTTGCGCGGGGATCCCTTGCCGTTGACGGAGGCGGATGTGCAGCAGTTGCTGGTGGGGATTGAGCCGGGCACCGCTGAGGCCAACCAGGTGGAGCGGAAATCCAAGCGCTATTGGAGCATCGAATACCTGCGGCTGCGACCGGGGCAAACTTGGCGGGCCTTGGTCTTGGGCTACCTGCGCGAGCAGGAAAACTTGGTGTTGGCCATGCTGGATGAGATTGCCTTTCGGGTGCCGGTGCGCCTAGAACGCCAGATTCCTCTGGGGGCTTGGATCGAGTTGGAAGTTGTGCAGGCGGATCCCCGTGCGGACGTAATTGAGCTGCGCGAGGTGGGACGAGAGGCGGCCATGGGCGGATAGATGCACCTTAACCTGCTGCTCACCCAATCTGCGCGGATAGCTGATACAACAGAGGGGGAAGTCTCAAAAGTCTGGATCGTGAATTTTCTTTAGGGGGGATCCCATGACTGCACGACCTTCCGGCCCACCTCCAATCGTTTACATTCTTTTGTTCGCGATACTGGGAGGCGGCGGCTGGTATGCCTATCGTTCCGGCCTGTTGGACTCATTCCTGAATAGAGAGAACACGCCTCCTATCCCCAGCCAGATTCCAGCTGCCCGGCCCCAAGCCCCAACAGCGCCCAACCCCCCTCAGGCCCAGGTACCCAACCCGCCTGCCAACGCCGTTAATCTGGATACTTCTCTGCCCAACCCAGCAGTGCTCCAGATGGATGGCAGCGTCACGATGATCCGGATCGTCTTGGCCCTGAAGGGAGGCTACACCCAGCGCAACCCCGGCATTCCCCTCACCTATGGGATCCCGGATGGCAAGCCCAATGGATCCAATGCCGGCCTGAAGGCCCTGATGGAAGGTCGCATCCAGATGGCCGCTAGCTCCCGCCCCCTCAATGCCAGCGAAGTGCAGGCGGGTCTACAGGCGATCCCGGTTGCCAAAGATGCCCTGGCGGTGGCGGTGGGGGTGAACAACCCCTACAAAGGAGGACTGACGCTGCAGCAATTGGCCGATATCTTCCAGGGTCGGATCACCAATTGGAGCCAGGTGGGCGGCCCGGATCGGCGGATTCGGGTCCTCAATCGCGCCCCCCAGAGCGGCACCTACAGCGTTTTCCAAGAACTCGTGTTGTTGGGGCTGCCCTTCGCTCCCGATAACCCTCCCTACTTCACCACCGCCACAGAAGATGTCACCACCCCGCTGCTGCGGGCTTTGGGAGAAGATGGCATCACCTACAGCACTGTCGATCAGGTGCAAAACCAGCAAACGGTGCGGATTGTGCCCATCGACGGCCAGATGCCCACCCGTGAGGCCATCCAGAGGGGCAGCTACCCCTTGGCGCGGAATGTGTTTTTGGTGGCACCTCAGAGGACTAGCCCTGTGGTGGCCGATTTCATCAACTACGCGCTCTCGGATCAAGGCCAGCAAATCATTGGCCGCACTGAGTTCATCCCCCTCCGATAGCAACCCAAAAATAGCATCTGAGATAGCCGCCGACAGCACCCGACAGCAAGCGCAGCGATATCTCTGGGCTTTTCCAGAAGACGCCTTCCACCTGCTCCTATTCAAGGCACTTAGTCGTTTCAGGTTAGAGTGAGGCGCCTGAGCTATTGAGAAAAGCCTTTGGCCGCGTGCGTTCAACGTTTTAGGGGTGGGTGCAGCGTCCTAGTTTGAATCCAAGTGACCCTAGATGTTAGAGAGGGGGCCCTAATTTTCACCAAAGTTCAATTTTTCAATTCTCTCGGCGCACAGCACTCTCATGCCACTTGCCCAACACCCGGTCGGATAGAGCACTCAAGGAAATAAAGATCAGGATCCCCAAGCCGGTGACCAAGATCAAGGCCGCAAACATGCGGGGCACCTGCAGGTTGAAGCTGGAGATCAAGATCTGGTAGGCGATCCCGGCCCGCTGCCCGCCAGTACCAGCGACAAACTCCGCCACCACCGCCCCAATCAAAGAGAGGCCACCGCTGATGCGCAGGCCCCCCATGAAATAGGGCATGGCACTGGGTAGCCGCAAGTAGATCAACGTTTGCCAGCGGTTGGCCTTGTACAGTTGGAACAGGTTGAGCAGGTTGTGATCGACGCTGTTCAGCCCCAGAGTGGTGTTGGAAAGAATCGGGAAAAAAGCCACAATCCAGGCGCACACCACCATCGCGGCAAAGGTGTTGTTGCGCAGCCAAATGATGATCAGCGGGGCGATGGAGACAATGGGCATCGTCTGTAAAATCACCGCATAGGGGAAAAAGCTGCGCTCAATCCACTTGCTCTGGGTGAACACAATCGCGACCAAAAGCCCCGACACTGTGGCAGCCAAAAAGGCCACCACCGTAATTTGCACAGTGATCAACAGGGAAGGAAAAAGCGTTCCCCAGTCGCGGATGAGGGTTTGCACCACCAAAATCGGCCCCGGCAAGAGGTAGTGGGGCACTCCCGTTACCCGCACCGCCACTTCCCAGCCCACCAAGAAGAGGATCCCGACGATAAGGGGGGCAATCACTTCCAGGTTGAACCAACGGCCCAGATTCAACCCCTTTGCAGGCACCCCTGAGCCGGCACTCGGTATGTCTGCCTCATCCGTGGGTTGGGATCCGAGTTTTTCTCCAACTGCGCCGGTCAGCTTGGGCAGAGACCAATCTGGCCAATGGAGAGGCCAGCTCTCCCCCAAGCCAACAAGGGATCCCAGCCAACGGCGCCATGGCTCGAGAAGGTGGACAAACGGGTCGAACATATCGTGAAGTTGAGATACGCAATAGAGAGTCAAGGGAGCACTGTCAAGCAAGGGATCCCATCAGCGCAAACGTCCGGCAGAGAGGGGGCGCAAATAGGGGGGATCCTGAGCTGAGCCGTGCATGGCCTCGTGCAGACGGGCCGACACTTCACGGCAGTAGTTGTTGTAAAGGGAAGAGGTGCGAAAGTCTTCCGAGCGAGGGTAGGGTGCATCAATGGGAATATCGGCTACCACCCGCCCTGGGCGAGCCGCCATCACCACCACGCGGTTGGACAGGTAGACAGCCTCGTAAATGTTGTGGGTAACGAAGAGCACCGTCCAGCGCTTTTCTTGCCACAGCTCCAACAGATCGCTGTTCAACTTGCTGCGGGTGATTTCATCCAAAGCGCCGAAGGGCTCGTCCATCAGCAACACTTGGGGCTTGGTTACCAGGGCGCGAGCAATGGAAACCCGCATGCGCATGCCGCCCGATAGCTCGCGGGGAAAACTGCGCTCAAACCCCTGCAGGCCCACCCGTTGTAGAGCTTCCAAGACATCTCGATCGGCTTTTGGCTTGGGCTCACCTGCCAACTTCAAGGGCAGACGCACATTGTCCATCACCGTTGCCCAAGGCATGAGAGCCGGCTCCTGAAACACAAAGGCCAACTTGGGCTCCCCCTGGGGGGCGTTCTTCTCAAAACTTTGCCCCCATTCGATAGAGCCTGTGGTCAGATGCCCCAGACCCGCCACCAACCGCAGCACCGTGCTTTTCCCACAGCCGGATGGCCCCACCAAGCTGACAAACTGCCCTTCTTGGATGGTCATATTCATGTCCTGCAAAGCCACCGTGCCATTGGAATAGACCTTGCTGACATGGTTGAGGGTGATGACAGGGGCAGGCATGGCTGGCAGTTCCCAGAGCAGAGGATAGAAGAGTATCCTTCCCAATCTAAAAAGGGGAAAAGATGGGTGATAGAAAGCGCACACTTTCAAAATACCCCTCTCTGCTGCCTCTGCTTGGTAGGCATAACTACAACTCTTGCCCTCAGAACCGGTTCTTAGAGAGTTTTTCACCGAAAGCTTGCGATAGTCCAAATCCGGGCAGCCAGCCGGTATGATATTGCCGACCACCCCCTGGCCAAGGAACACATGGGATCCCAATTTAGACCGGTTGAAGGCGCCGTTACTGCCCCGCAAGGGTTTCGAGCTGCTGGAGTGGCCGCTGGCCTCAAGCCCTCAGGAGCTGCGGATCTGGCTTTGATCGTTTCCGAGTGCGATGCGGTTGGGGCAGGCGTTTTTACCACCAATCAGGTCAAAGCAGCCTGTGTTACCTACAACCAAGGGATCCTCGCCCAACAGCAGCCGGTGCGGGCCATCCTCTGCAATGCCGGGCAAGCCAACGCCTGTACCGGAGAAGAAGGAGAGCGCAACAACGCCCAACTGGCCCTCTGGGTGGCAGAACGGTTGGGGATCCCGGCCCATCAGGTGCTCACGGCCTCCACAGGGGTCATCGGGCGACAACTGGAAATGCCGAAAATCCAAGCAGCCCTGCCTGGCCTTATCGACAGCCTCTCTCCAGAGGGGGGGGAGAGCGCCGCCCGCGCCATCATCACCACCGACTTGGTGACCAAAAGCGTTGCCCTGCAAGCTGAGATCGACGGGTACACCGTCAGGGTCGGGGGCATTGCCAAGGGATCCGGCATGATCCACCCCAACTTGGCCACGATGCTGGCTTTTTTAACCTGTGACGCGGCTGTGGATCCCCGCCTGTGGCAGCAGATCCTCAAGCAAGCTGCCGACCTCAGCTTTAACCAAATCACGGTGGATGGGGATACCAGCACCAACGACATGCTCTTGGCTCTGGCCAACGGCCAAAGTGGGATCCCAACCCTGCAAGCCGGCACAGAAGCTGCCCAGACTTTGGCGGAGATGGTCAACCAAGTTTGCATTCATCTGGCTAAGGCCATTGCCCGCGATGGGGAAGGAGCTACCAAGCTGCTGGAAATTCGGGTGTGTGGGGCTGTGGATGATGGGGCAGCCCGGCATATGGCCCGTGTGATCGCCAGCTCTCCCTTGGTGAAGGCGGCAGCTTTTGGCAACGATCCCAACTGGGGACGGGTGGCAGCCGCCGCCGGACGGGCCGGGATCCCTTTTGACAGCCGCCGGTTGGATATTCGTCTGGGGGATTTTCTGCTCATGCAGGCGGGAATGCCCCTGGCTTTCGATCGCAAGGCAGCCTCTGAGTACTTGAAAGGGAATCCGGTGACCTTTACCGTGGATCTCCATCAGGGATCCGGCCAGGGCGTGGCCTGGGGCTGCGATCTCAGCTACGATTACGTGCGCATCAACGCCGAATACACCACCTAACGGGGGATCCCAACCATGACCACCGAATCGAACGCAAATAACGGCTTTTCTACCGAAGCCCAAGCGGCTCTGGCCAAGGAAGCGAGGCTTTCCCTATCCGGTTGGCAGCAAGAGGTGAGTCGAGGCTTAGAGTTTGGCCTCGAGGCAGCAGCCAGCATCGGCGATCGCTCCATCCCCACCTTTTCCCGTGGCGAATTGCCCCATTATGCCGGCATCAACACCTTCCTCAAGGCTCCCTACCTGGAGGATGTGCGCAAAGTTGGGGAGTACGATGTGGCAGTGGTGGGTGTACCCCACGATTCCGGCACCACCTATCGGCCCGGCACTCGCTTTGGCCCACAGGGGATCCGGCGCATTTCCGCTCTGTACACCCCCTACAACTTTGAGTTTGGCGTCGATCTGCGAGAGCAGATCACCCTCTGCGATGTCGGCGATATTTTTACGATCCCGGCCAACAACGAAAAATCCTTCGACCAAATCTCCAAAGGGGTAGCTCACATTTTCGGGTCTGGCGCCTTTCCCGTCATCCTGGGCGGGGATCATTCGATTGGCTTTCCCACGGTGCGGGGGATCTGTCGCCACTTGGGGGACAAGAAGATGGGCATCATCCACTTCGACCGCCATGTGGACACCCAAGAAACCGACTTGGATGAGCGCATGCACACCTGTCCTTGGTTTCATGCCACCAACATCCGCAACGCACCGGCCCATAACCTGGTGCAACTGGGCATTGGCGGCTGGCAAGTGCCACGGCAAGGGGTGAAAGTGTGCCGGGAGCGGGCCACCCATATCCTCACCGTTACCGACATCACCGAAATGGGCTTGGATGCAGCCGCCGATTTCGCCCTCGAAAAAGCTCTAGACGGCACCGATTGTGTGTACATCAGCTTCGATATCGACTGCATCGATGCCGGCTTTGTGCCGGGTACAGGCTGGCCGGAGCCCGGTGGGCTGCTGCCGCGGGAAGCGCTCTACTTGCTCAAGCGCATTGTGCGGGAAGCGCCGATCTGCGGCCTAGAGGTGGTGGAAGTCTCTCCCCCCTACGACATCAGCGATATCACAGCCCTGATGGCCACCCGAGTCATTTGCGATACGCTGGCGCATTTGGTGGTATCTGGGCAACTGCCGCGCCGAGAAAAGCCCGCCTACATCCACCCGGAGGCGACGCCAGAAATGGTCGGCGACTGGAGGTGAGAGATGCACGAGACCGACATGACCCGCGCCTTGATCCAAACACTACGCGACTGGTGGCAAAGTCAGCCAGGACAGCCTCAGATTGCTCGGGTGCACCTGGTGGTGGGACAGTTTACCTGTGTAGAGCCGGCCAGCCTAACTTTTGCCTATGCCGCACAAACCCAGGGTACTTTCCTACAGGGATCCCAGTTGGTCATCCGGGAAACGCCGCTCATTGCCTATTGCCAGCCCTGTAGCCAAGAGTACAAGCCAGAGATAGGCCGGCGCTATGCTTGCCCCAACTGCGGATCCCCGATGGAGGAGATTCGCTCGGGCCGAGAGCTGAAGATCGACTACATCGAATGTCTGACTGACTCCGCCCCACCGGCGCGACCAGAGGTCGCCTAAGCCGATCCAAAGCTAAGCCCCAGAAGGACAGCCGCTCCCAAGCTGAGGATGAACATCAAGCTGGCAGGCATCAACTTTCGGGTTTTGCGGTAGCGCAGGGC
>NZ_JANSIH010000065.1:0-1210 GCF_047462075.1 Synechococcus sp. R55.2 | reverse complement strand
CTGTGGGTGGGCCTGTAACACTTCCCAATGCCTGCAGCACTCGCGGCGCCGGATCAGGTTTCGCAGCAGAAGCGGCCACTCTTTCAAGCGCTCCAGGCTGAGAATGACGTCGTTGATGTACTCCTCCCACTCGCCCGCGAGGGGACGTCCCGCCTCCTGCCATTTGCTCACCACTGCTGCGTCCTGCCGGTCTTTGGATAGCCACCTCACCTGGCCAGGCGGCTTCTCCAATTGGATCTTGGCTCGGTAGTAGCGGGAATGCTCCGTTTGGCCACCTTGATCCCAAATGGCAACTGCCTCCTCAAGTTTTTGTTGCTGGAAATAACAGATGCCGAGAATCTTGTGATATTGCCCTGCGAACTGCTGCCGCTGGCCAAGAAAGTCCAAACGCTCCCTCAAAGCCTCAAGAGTCTCTTGCCAAAAAAGTTCACGATCCTCCGGCTTAGGACAAAAAGTCCCTAGGTTATCGAAAACTTCCTCCAGCTCCGCCAAAAACTTCTCCACACAAACCTTCCAAGTCAGATCCGAATGCTTCGGGCTGACCTCAACGCTCAACCAATCTCGCACTCGAACTATCTGTCGAAAGCGCTCCATGGACTTGGCAGAGCTGCTTTGGGTTACCACCATCAAATCCACCAGAGGACCGTAGTTAGGGATCTCGGAGCACCTGGCAAAGTGAGTAGAACGATGCTGCTGCAACTCTGACCAAGCTTTTGCCTTCCAAAAGCACTCCCAGGCTTCTCGGATGAGATTTCTATTGGGTAGGGCGGATCTTTCCAAGCTTAAAAACTGACGGCCTGCAGAAACGTAATCCCTCTGCAGCTTGAGGATCCAAGCTTGGCATACCTGTTCTAATTTCTGGTTGCCTGCCTGCCGAGCAAAGGCGCGCGCATCTTCCAAGAGCTCAGGATTTCCCTCCTCTACCCCTTGCCTAAGAAACCCAAGAGCCAAGTCCAGCACATCCTGTAAGTTTTTATCCGTCCAGTATTGGATGCCAGTGCCTTGAGCGAAGCCGGCCAGTACAGGCGGATGCGTTTGCCATTGGGATCGATCGGGCTGCAAATGAGAGTGATTGAGCCAAAAGTCAATCTCCAAGGCAGGATCCCAGAATTCCCGCCAGCCGGCTGCAGTATCCACAACAGCTAAGGCTTCGATGGGGCGGGTAATACCAACGTATAGCTGGTTGAGAAAATAATGTAGTTGCAGGGAT
>NZ_JANSIH010000064.1:0-9845 GCF_047462075.1 Synechococcus sp. R55.2 | reverse complement strand
TCATGCGGTAGCGGTACTCGAATATGTGCAGCGGCAGAGGGCGGCCCGGAAACAGCACCACCTCCGGCAAGGGAAACAGCGGTAGCTCGCGAACATCCACGGAAGAAGAAGGCATAGGGCTTGTGCTTCTCGCTGTACTGAGTCTAGCCCATCTTTATTGGCCAATCTTTATCTCTGCTAAAGGTAGGGGATTGACAGGGAGGGGATCCCTCAAGAGAAGCGGTGGTGCCAGACTGTGATGGCAATCGCCAAGGCATCGGCGGCATCATCCGGGCGGGGCAAGCTGGGCAGGTTGAGTTCCCGGGCCACGGCAGCTTGTACAGCCTGCTTGTCGGCGCGTCCGTAGCCTGTCAAACTTTGCTTGACTTGGGCGGGCGTAAACTCCACCGGCAACAGATGATGCTGGGCCAAGGTGAGCAGGATCACGCCACGGGCTTGGGCGATGGCAATGGTATTGCCCATTTTGTAGAAAAAAAGTTTTTCCAGCCCCACCTGATGCGGGCGCAGTTGGCGCAGCAACTGGCTCAAATCCTCGTGCAGCGTTTGCAGCCGCTCCGGCATCGAGTGTTGGCTGGGGGTGCTGATCACCCCATAATCCACAGGTTTCAACCCCGCAGATCCCGCCAGAATGCAACCAAAACCCATGGTTCCCAGACCTGGATCTAGGCCGAGGATGCGCTGCTCAGGTGGGGTGTCTCCTCTGTCGGCGAGGGGCGGGGGGATCTGACAAGGGCTATGGCCTGCCGGGTGACTGCGCATGATGGGGATGATCGGTGTGCAGGTAGGTCAGGCCCGAGATCAGGGTGAGAACCACCGCCACCCAAAAACAAGGGATCCCTCCCGGCCACCCCAAAATCAGCAAAGCAATGGCCAGGATTTGGGTTACCGTCTTGGCTTTGCCCCAGAAATTGGCACCGCGGATTTGGCTTTGGTTGACCCGCCAGCCGGCGATGGCCAGCTCCCGCCCCACCAGCAAAAACACGCCCCAAGCGGGGATCCGCCCCAGTTCCAGCAGGCCCAGCAGCGGCGCCAACACCAGCAGCTTATCCACCAGAGGATCCAAAAACTTGCCCATATCGGTTACCAAGCCATAACGGCGGGCCAAATGGCCATCCAGCCAATCGGTTGCCGCCGCCAACAGGAACGCCCAGAGGGCCAACCTCTCCCCCAGTGGGGATCGCAGGCTCAGGCCCAGCAAAACAAAAGGGATCCCTGCCAGCCGCAGCAGGGTGACGGCGGTGGGCAGGTTCACCCACTCCAGCTTGGCACGTTGGACGGCGCTGGGATTCTCCACCTTCGGATCTGGCCTCAAGGATCAGAACTATCAGAATTATCGGTAACGGCCCAGGCGCTCGGTGAGCAGGTGGTAAAACCCCTGGGCATCCACCCCAAAAGCCACCTGAACATTGGCGAGGCGACCACTGGATCCCCAGCGATCCACCACCGTCCGGCCCAGGTTCAAGGGGCTAGCCGTTTCCACCTCGACGTAGCAGGGCTTGAGCTCGAACAACTGCGGCTGTAACAGATAGGCAATCACACAAGGGTCGTGCAATGGCCCTCCCGGTAGCCCGTAGCGTTCTACGTCGACCTTACCGTAAAAGGTGAGCATATTGGCCACCGTCTGCCCAACGCGGGTGCCCAGGGCGCGGATGCGCTCAATCCGCTCCGGCGTGCTGAGGACCTGTTGGGTGACGTGCAAGCCCAGCATCACCACCTCCGGGATCCCGGCGCTGAGCACGATCTGGGCGGCGTGGGGATCGGTGAGGATGTTGAACTCGGCTGCCGGGGTAACATTCCCCTCAAAGGCGGATCCCCCCATAAACACCAGCCGCTGGATGCGTTCCACAATCCGGGGCTGCTGCACCAGAGCCACTGCCAAGTTGGTCATCGGGCCCAGCAAAGCCAAGGTAACCGGCTCAGGGGCAGCCATCAGCGTCTCGATGAGATAGGTTACCGCATGCCGGGATCCCAAGGGCATCTGGGGCTCCGGCAGATCCGCTCCATCGATCCCGGTTTTGCCATGCACCTGCTCGGCAGTTTCCAGAGGGCGCAGGAGAGGGCGGGGACAGCCGGCATACACCCCCATCTGCGGCTGACCGGCCAATTCACAGATCTGTCGAGCATTGCGGCTGGTTTTGTCCAAGGAGACATTGCCAGCCACCGTGGTAATGCCCAGCAATTGCAGCTCTTCTGGCGACGCCATAGCCAGCAGCAGAGCCACCGCATCGTCTTGGCCAGGGTCACAGTCGATGATCAGGGGCACCATAGGGATCTCGGCAGCAGCTCACTCACCCCTAGTTTAGGTTTTTCTCCCGCTCTTTTCCTCTGGCCGGTGAGCGCGGATCCCGGTCAGATTTAAGATAGGAAATATATCTTCATCCTTTGTCTTGTTGCCTGACACCCATCCACTGCGCATCAACCTGTTGCTGGATTGGGAGCCGCCAGCAGGAGAGCCCCTAGCTTGCGAGGACTGGCTACCCCCTGAACGCTTTGTTGTCGAGTGTTTTCAGGATCAAGCTACCTTCCTAGAGGCTCTCAGGAGACAAGACGGCCATGTCGATTGCTTGGTGCTCCTGGTGGATCCCACTCGGCTGCAAGAGCTGCACGATCTGGGCAATCAGCTCTGCGCGTGGGGACTGCTGCTGCCGACGGTGTTGGCGATTGTGCTGGAAGAATCCCACCTGCAAAAGGAAACACCGGAGACGGAAGGAGAGATCCCTGCCACCTCATCTTTGGTGAAAGCATTGCTCAAGCGAGAGCAGTTTTTCTACCACAACGCCACCCTCGTCCGTCCCATTTCGCCACAGGAGCTGAAGGGGCAGGTGCGGGCCGACTGTACCGCTTCGGGATCCCCTTCCGTCTTGGAGCTGCTGGTGGATCGGGCCATCGCCTTGTTTCTGCAGATGTCTCCCACTTGCGGCCTCCCGCAGGGCCCAGTGCATCCCAGCGATCAGCCCTACCTGGCTTACAGCAACCAACAACAGCGACGGCTGGCGGAGAAATTGCGAGAACGGCTGAGCTATGCCGGAGTGTACTATCATCGTGACCCGGAGCTGTTTTATCGCCGCCTTCCGCCCCACGAGCAGCGAGCTTTGATGCAACGGCTGCGCGGCCTTTACCAGGCGATTGTCCTGGAATACTTTCAGTCTCCCGAAACCGCCAATGCCCGCATCGATGAACTGGTGGCCTTGGCCTTTTTTGCCGATATCGGCGCTGCTCAACTGCTGGAGCTGCACATGAACTTGATGGAAGACTTTGCCAAACAATTGAAGCTGGAAGGCCGCAGCGAAGAGATCCTGCTGGATTACCGCCTTACCCTGATCGATGTGATGGCCCACCTGAGCGAAATGTACCGCCGCTCCATTCCCAAAACCGCTCCAAGGGATCCTTAGATATGTCCACTCGCAAAGCCTATGTTCTCAAGCTCTACGTGGCGGGCAACACCCCCAATTCTCTGCGTGCCCTCAGCACCTTGCAAGACATCTTGGAAAAGGAGTTCCGCGGCGTGTACAGCCTGAAGGTGATCGATGTCTTGAAAAATCCGCAACTGGCAGAGGAAGATAAGATCTTGGCAACGCCGACCTTGGCCAAAATCCTGCCGCCACCGGTGCGGAAGATTATTGGCGATCTGTCCAACCGCGAGAAAGTGCTCATCGGCCTGGATCTGCTCTACGAAGAATTGGACGAAGAGGCTTGAGACAGGCTGCAGGAGCAAGGAGAGTGGGATGAACCAGTCATTGGGGCCTTCTGAGCCAGAAAAGCCACAAGATAACACCGCAGAGGACTCCACCGAACCAACCCCAGACAACCACCGGGCGGATCTCTCAGAGCTGCGAGGGATCCCCAAAAAACAGACGGGCATCGAGGGCTTTGAAGACATCAGTCACGGTGGGCTACCCCTGGGACGCACCACCTTGGTCAGCGGCACCTCCGGCACCGGCAAAACCCTGTTTGCCATGCAGTTCCTTTACAACGGCATCGTGAAGTATCAAGAGCCGGGGATCTTCGTCACCTTCGAGGAAACCCCCGCCGATATCATTCGCAATGCCTCCAGCTTTGGCTGGGATCTGCAGGCCCTCATCGACAGGGGCCAACTGTTTATCCTGGATGCCTCCCCCGATCCCGAAGGCTATGAGGTGAGCGGCAACTTTGATTTGTCGGCCCTCATCGAGCGCATCCAGTACGCCATTCGCAAATACAAAGCCAAGCGGGTCTCCATCGACTCAGTGACAGCCATCTTTCAGCAGTACGACCCTGCCGGTGTGGTGCGGCGGGAGCTGTTCCGCCTGACGGCCCGCCTCAAGCAGGCCAACGTCACCACCGTCATGACCACGGAGCGCACCGACGAGTACGGCCCCATCGCCCGCTACGGCGTAGAGGAATTCGTCTCCGATAACGTGGTGATCCTGCGCAACATCCTGGAAGGAGAGAAACGGCGGCGCACCATCGAGATCTTGAAGCTGCGGGGCACCACCCACATGAAGGGGGAATATCCCTTCACCATCACCAACGACGGGATCAACATCTTCCCCCTGGGAGCCATGCAACTGACCCAGCGCTCCTCCAACGTGCGGGTCTCCTCCGGCATCGAGAAGCTGGACGAAATGTGCGGCGGCGGCTTCTTCAAAGACTCGATTATTTTGGCCACCGGCGCCACCGGCACGGGCAAAACCTCGCTGGTGAGCAAATTCCTGGAGCGAGGCTGCCTGGATGGGGAACGCTGCATTCTCTTTGCCTACGAAGAGTCGCGGGCGCAGCTTTCCCGCAACGCCTCCTCCTGGGGCATTGAGCTGGAAGAGTTCGAGCGGCGGGGCCTCCTCAAGATCATTTGCGCCTACCCAGAATCTGCCGGCCTGGAAGACCACCTGCAGAAGATCAAAACCGAGATGATGGCCTTCAAGCCCTCCCGCATGGCCATCGACTCCCTGTCAGCCCTGGCGCGGGGAGTGAGCCAAAATGCCTTCCGCCAGTTTGTAATCGGGGTAACTGGCCTGGCCAAGCAGGAGGAGATCACCGGCTTTTTCACCAACACCACCGACCAATTCATGGGATCCCATTCCATCACCGAATCCCATATTTCCACCATCACCGACACGATTATCCTGCTGCAATACGTGGAGATCCGCGGAGAAATGGCCCGCGCCCTCAACGTCTTCAAAATGCGGGGATCCTGGCACGACAAAGGGATCCGCGAGTACCTGATCTCCAACGCAGGCATCCAAATCCGCGATTCCTTCCGGGGCTACGAGCGCATCATCAGCGGATCCCCGACCCGCATCAATGTGGATGAGAAAAACGAGCTCTCCCGGATTGTGCAAAACGTCCAGGCCCTCGAGGAAGAAGGGTTGTGAGCGGTTACAACAGTTCCGTGAGTGGGCGCGGCAACAGACCCGTTGAGTCAAGCGAATTTCCAACACCGCTCAACACCGCGCAAGCCCTGCACTTGCGGCTGGCAGGGAGGGATCGGCCCAGACAAGGATTTCCCCGCGGCCAATGGCGAACAGTGGTAACCCACCTACAAATTGGGTAGTATGCCTCTAGCAGTAGCGCAAAGGGCGGGGTTTCCCGGCGTGTTTAGTTTTTTTGGTGGTTCCAAAACCCGAACCATGCTTGGGGTGGACATCAACCCCGAGCGCATCGCCGTTGCCCAACTGAAAAAGCAGGGCAATGGTCGCTATCGTTTAGCCCACTACCACAGCGTGGACATGCCAGAAGGGGCGATGATCGAAGGACGCATCCTCGATCCGAGCACAGTTGGCTTGATCCTGATGAATTTGCTCAATGAAAACAAGGTACCCACCAACCTGCCGGCAGCCACAGCAGTGCCCGTAAGGGAGGCCATCGTTCGTCTCATTCGCCTGCCTGCCGACCTACCTGCCGATGAGCTGCGCCGGGTGGTTTTGGAGCAGGAGGCCGAACTTTACATTCCCTATCCGCGGGATCAGGCGGATGTCGACTACCAGCCCTTGGGTCTCGATCTTTCCCAGGATGGCATTGAGCGCATCGAAGTCTTGCTGGTGGCCATCCCCAAAGAGGTGGTGGACAACTACCTGGAGGTGCTGCAGGTGGCCAACTTGCAGGTGCGCTGTGTGGAGCTGGCCAGCTTCTCCCTCATTCGCACCATCCGCGATCAGCTAATCCAGTACGGCCCCCAAGAGGCCGTGTTGCTCAGCTCCATCGGCTACGACAGCAGCGAGATCAGCATTTTGGTGAACGGGATCCCGCAATTTACCCGCACCGTCAACATCGGCACCATCCACATGCGGCAGGTGCTGGCCCAATCCCTGAATCTGCCGCTTAGCCGCACCGGCGACCTGTTGCGAACTCTGAGGTTACCCTTGATCAACCCCACCGATATTTTGGCCACGGGAGAACAGCCAGCGCCCAGCAATCCCGGTGTAGCAGCAGTAACGCGCGTTGTCTCCGATTTGGCGGATGAACTGAGGCGCTCCATCGACTTCTTTACGAGCACAGAAAGCAGCTCGCCTGTGGTGAAAGTACTGCTGGCCGGAACTGGGGCAAGCATCGGCCAAATCGACGGCTTCTTATCTCAGTCGTTGAGCGTGGCGGTGGAGTTGGCGGATCCCTTTGGCAACATTGTCGTGCCGGATTCAGTGGAACTGCCCCTGGAGGAACGCCCAGCAATGGGAGTGGCCCTGGGGTTGGCGTTACGGGAAGACACCAAGTAGCGGCAGCAGGCAGCGCAAGCTCGCCCAACCGATGGAATAGCGCACAAGGCGGTTAAAGAGATGTACACACCGGAGATCAATTTCCTCAAAGAAAGGCCGGATGTCCTCACCACAGCTCGAACAGGTGGGGGAGCAGTAGTCGCAGCTGAGGCTGCAGAGGGATCCCAGAATTGGATCCCGGCCATTGGCCTGGGGGTTGCTGTTGCTGCTGTAGCGATGGGAGCTTTTTGGTATTTCCAAGACAGCTTTTCCCGCCAGAGAGAAACCTTGAGGGCGGAGCGGGCTCGCCTTGACAGTGAGCTCAGCACAGCCAATGCTGAGTTGTCCCAGCTGCAGAATGCCAATCAAGAGCTGCAAACCATTCGCGCCCAAACGGAAGGGTTCCGCTCCTTTCTGGGATCCGTCCAGCCTTGGTCGGCCATCTTGGAAGAGCTGCGGCGCAAGATCCCCGGCCAGGGGGTATGGATAACCAACATCAGCGCTTCCGGGGATACCGTCAATATCCAAGGAGGGGCGCTGGACTTTCCCCTGGTGAACGACTTTTTGCTCACCCTGCTGGATTCCAACTTTGTTACCAGCGCCGTCCTGAACAGCAGCTCCCGGGTGGACGGCACAGACGTAACCGAGCCCAGCGTTACCTACGGCATAACCGTAACCATCCGTACCCTGGGGGATCCTGACCCAGAATTTACCCGCGAGCTGGAGCAGCGGGGAGCGATAGGCTTGGTTGAAAAGATCCGCATTTTGCGTCGAGTGGAGGCGAACTGATGACTGGATCGGTTGAAGGTTTTCCCGACGAACAACTGGTGGTTCCCCCGGCAGGGCCGCCGGTACTGCTGGGCGTGGAGCTGACCCCCATTCGAATTGGTCTTTTAATCGGGATCACAGGGCTAGGCGCGGCGGGGTTTCTGGCCTTCACCCAACTTCGCCCCTTGATCGAGGAGGTACAGGCTTTGGAAAGGGAGGTAGCCAACAAAACCACCCAGTTGCAGGACATAAAGAGCCAGATTGCCAGTTTGCAAGATGTGCCCAATCAGGTCGAGAGAGCTCGCGTGGAGCGGGAACAGATCAGTGCCCTGCTCTCCACCCCCGAGAATGCCGACACGCAACTGCTGGATCTCAACCGGCTGGTGCAGGGGCAGCCCAACAGCGAGCTGCGCAGCTTTAGCCCTTCTCCACTGACTCCAGCGTCTTCGGCCAATCCGGAAGTGCCTGGGATCATCGCTCCCGCCATCCAAGTGCAGACCACCCGTGTCGCTCTGCGTGGCCCCTATACGGAGCTGATCAATCTGATGGGAGATATAGAACGTCTGCGCACGCTGTTCCGGGTGAGCAACATCAGCTTAAATCCTGTTCAAGACACAGGGGAACTGGACGCTGCTTTTGATTTGATTGCCTACATCTACAACAAAGACGTTCCGTTGGGCACTGCTCCTGCACCTGAAGGGCAAGCCCCCCCTGAAGGAGAACAGGCAGCACCCAGCCAATAGCCTAGCTATGCTTCGGCTCAGGGGGAGATCCTGCCAGTGCGGGATCCCTTTTGGGTTTTCAGAAGACGGGAACAATCGCCGGTGCAGCACAGATAGTGTTGCCAAATCGAAGATCTGGGAAAAATTTCTCCCGAAATGGCTACAGGTAGTGGCAAAGTCCGAGATTTCGGCTTTGATTAGGGAAGCACGGGGTGAACGAGGCCAAAGGCACCCGTGGCGAGGCTAAGCAAGAACACGGTTGGGTGAAGGAGTGAGGTGTGAGGATGATGAACCGTCGAGTTGCTTATGGGTGTGCGTTGGGCTTGATCCTGTCCCTGCCCCCATTGGCCTTAGAAAGCCGGGTCAATGAGGCAGCCGCTCAACAGTTGACCTCCGCAAACCCGCAACGCCTCAGCCGCATCACAGATATCCGCCTGGTGCCCAACGGCAACCGCATGCAGTTGGAGATCAACACCGAAGGGGGCGCTCGCCCACAGGTGTTCTTTACCCAGCAGGGACAATCTTGGATCGGGGACATCACCAATGCTCAATTGAGCGGAAGCCAGGGCCGCTATCGCCAAGAGTCTCCCCTGCCGGGGGTGCGCTTCATTGAGGCCCGGCAGTTGAGCAACGACAGCGTGCGGATAGAAATAGCCGGTGTGGCCGCAGCTCCCCAAGGCTTGCTGGCTCGGCGCAGCCCGACGCAGTTGGTCTTCGACTTTGAGGGCCTACCCTCTGCCCCACTGGCTCCCCTAGCGGCGGTTCCCCCTCAACCCTCGTCCAACCAAGCAGCGCCCGGCCAACCGGCGTCACTAAACCGACCTCAGCCCGTGGCTCCTGCTCCTCAGCCCGCAGCTCCTGCCCCTGCCTCCCAACCGGTCGCTCAAAACCCTGCCCCTCCGCAGACAACTCAAGCGGCTCCTCCTGCACCTGCTGTTCCTGCTGCACCCGTGATTTCTCAGGTCCCCCCTGTGGGCCAGCTCAACCAACCTCAATTGCCGCCGGGAAGTTTGCCCACCGAATCTCCTTTTCAGGGGAGAGCTGTGGCTCCTCCTGCTGGCGATATTGCCGTTGGCACAATCCTGCCTGATCCACCTACAGTGGATCTCGGATCCAATGCCAGGATTAGCTTGACCTTGAAAGATGCTCCTGTGGGCGATGTGCTGAGCTTGTTGGTGCGGCGAGCAGGGTTGAATGTGGTGCTCAACGACGTCCCACCCGATCTAACCATCTCTCTGGATGTGCAAGACTCGCCCTTACAGGAGACATTCAACTTTATCTTGCGGCTAAAACAGTTGCAGGCCCAGCGAAGGGGCCAAACCGTATTTGTTGGACAAAACCTGCCAGGGGTGACTGGGATCCTGGTGCGCAATTACCGCGTGAATCAGGCAGTCGCCACCGATTTGGCCAGTCGGCTGGAAGGAGTTTTGAACGCCGTTGCTCCCGGTGCCCAATTCGTTGTGGACGAGCGCACCAACTCCATTACGGTGATCGGCAACTCGCGGCAGCAGGACATCGCGGCTGCTCAGATTGCCCAATTGGATGTGCGTCGGCGACAGGTTTTAATTTCGCTGAGGGCAGTTGATATTCGGCTAAATAACAACGAGAGCCTTTCGATCAAACTAGGGGGAGCTTCTGGCAACTTTGCTGTCGGAACTTTAGGGGACGCCAACTTTGGTGGTCAACC
>NZ_JANSIH010000063.1:0-1228 GCF_047462075.1 Synechococcus sp. R55.2 | reverse complement strand
CCTCTGTTTCCAAGGCCGATACACCTTGAAGTAGACAACGGAACCCACTTGTCTGGCCAAGGCTTTGATGCAAGTGTCTCCACCCATACAGCGCTGGCAAACGGGATGGTTCACCTGCAGACGATTGAACCCCCGCCGCAGCGCACAGGCCGGTTGGCCCCGCAAAATCTCGGCCAGGGATCCCCCCAGCGTCACTTGCCCCAGCGGGATTTGCCCTTCATAGTCCTTGCAACAGGGCACCACCGTGCCGTCGTAGAGGATCCCCGCCTGACCGGAAGCGCCATTGCAGTATCCCCAGCGAGCTGGGATTACCCGGTCTGTCTCCACGTTGCCCCAACTGTCCAAGGGAAACGTTTCCAAAACCAAGCGGGGATGGATGCGGATCTGCTGCCAGCGGCCCGGTCGGTAAGTAGCAATCTGGGCTTCTACCCAATCGAGAGCCGGTGCATCCGGGATCCCTTGCAAAGCTCGTCTGGCCCAAGCCGAGAGCTGAGCGCGCATCTGCTGTGCAGAATCGATCACCGAAAGAGCCTTATGCGGCACCAAAAACGGGTGGGGGCTAGTATCCAGGAATTTGAGATGCACCTGCGTAGGGCTGGAGGAGCGCAAGTGCACCTGCAGAAATTGGGTAATCCCAGCAAAGTAGCGCTCCGGCGTGAGGCGGGGAGGTGCTCCGCGAATGCTGAAGGTGACTGGATCGGGAGTTTGCAGGGAAATGGTTAGCTTAGCAAAGGGGCTGCGGTTCAGCTTTTCAATGTGCTCCGGCCAGAGGGCAAAGGTGCTGCCGTTGCTGGTCAGGTGCAGGCGAAGGCCAAGCTCAGCGGCCCTGCGAATACCCTCGAAAAGGTATGGGTAGAGCAGCGGCTCCCCCATCAGGTGAAAAGCCATCACGCGGGCCAGCCCTGTTGCCGCTACTTCCTCCAAAATCTGCTCCAGCAGAGCGGGCTCCATGTGCCCCCGCCGCCGTTGCATGATCCCATCTGGACAAAACTCGCACTTAAAGTTGCAAACGTTGGTCACCTCTATGTGCAGGCGTTCCAGTTGGGGAATAACAGCAGACATTAACAGCAGACATAGAGAGGGCCGGAACAAGTCGAGGGCAAATAGCGGATCCCCCACAAGCGCTAGGTAGTGATACGCTGTTTATCAGGTTAGATCCGGAGCGGAGCCATCGCAATGCTGAAATGCACCACTCGCCACGTCCACATTTTTGCCGGTGAAGTTACTG
>NZ_JANSIH010000062.1:0-1228 GCF_047462075.1 Synechococcus sp. R55.2 | reverse complement strand
TCGCTGCATAGTTGAACAGTGATGTTCAGCAGTGTTCAGCGTAAATGTATCAGCTACCCACAGGGATTCCACCCTGCAGCAGCAAACAAAGGGGCTGAGATCAAAAGGGATCCCTCGTAGCACTTTGACCCAATTTACTGCTTGATCCTCGGCGGCCTGCCGGGTGCAGGAACCCTAGAATGGAAGTTAAGCCTACTTGCCGTGAGTGCCCATGAGCCTTTTGCCCACTTCCGCTGCTCCCCTAGCCATTGCTTCGACAGCAGCCAAGCCAAGGCGACTGGACTTCGAGGTGGTGATTGCCGGAGCTGGGATGGTGGGATCCACCTTAGCAGCCGCTTTGGGCCAGGCCGGGATCCGCGTCGGGCTGATCGAGGGGCGGGATCTCTCGCAGGGGGTGGGGCCCGATGGCCGAGCCAGCGCTTTGGCTCTGGGGACAGCCCGCATTCTGCAGCGGATTGGGGTATGGCCCCTTATGGAGGCCTGGGGAGTCTCTCCCATCCACCGCATTCAGGTCTCTGATGGGGAAGGCCCCTGGGTGGCTCAGTTGTGCCGCGAAACGCTCCAAGCGCCGGCGCTGGGCTACGTCGTGGAAAATCAAATTACCCAAAAAGCTCTGTTGCAGCGCATTCGCGAGTGCCCTTCGGTAACCCTTTTCAGCCCTGCTCAGGCGCAAAGTTTCTCCCCTGCAGCAGATCACATTCGGGTAGAGCTGGCCCAGGAGGGATCCCGGCAAACTCTGCGAGCTGCTTTGCTGGTGGTTGCAGATGGGGCCCGTTCGCGGCTGCGGGAACAGGCTGGGATCCCGTTATCCCGCTGGGGCTATGGACAGGTGTGCATCGTTTCCACCCTCACCCATGAGCATCCTCACCGGCAGGTGGCCTACGAGCGCTTTCAGGCCAGCGGCCCCTTCGCCATTTTGCCCACCCCCGATCCCCATCGCAGTTGTGTCGTCTGGACAGTTCGCCAAGCGGATCGAGATCGGCTGATGGGCTTGTCTGAGGCTGAGTTTTTGCAGGCCATCCGGCCTTGGTTTGGATCCCAGTTGGGAGCCTTGCTGGCGGCCTCTCCCAGAGCCTGTTATGAGCCACAGCGGGCCCATGCCCAAACCTACATCGGATCCCGGCTGGCTTTGGTGGGGGATGCTGCTCACACCACCCATCCGCTGGGGGGGCAGGGAGCGAATCTGGGCATGCGGGATGTGGCGGCGTTGGCTGCCCTGAGGCTCGAC
>NZ_JANSIH010000061.1:0-1230 GCF_047462075.1 Synechococcus sp. R55.2 | reverse complement strand
TGGTCTCTCGTGGGAATATCTGTTCATGTTGCTGACTCAGGCAGGCTTTCGGATTATCCGCAAGGTAGATCGGTTCGGCTTATTTAATGACTGTAGTGAAATGGTTGTTTTCGGTAAACCTGTTAGTCTAAACATAATTGCGACCAAGTAAATTAAATTAAAATAAAAAAAGTTGTCTGGTTCTAGGCAATTCCTATCTCCCTAACTATCTTTTGGTATGAAATCAGTAGTTATTATCACCGCAGCCGACTCCAAGTTCTTCGATCTAGTGCAGGGAACTGTTCTTTCCATCCGAGGTAAGGAGCAGGGTAAATCTGTTGAGATAGGCTTCTTCGATTTGGGCTGTACCCCTGAGCAAGTAGACTGGCTTTCAAAACACGTCAATTACATTGTTGAGCCGGATTGGAACTATAACTTTGCTGGAGTTGAGAGTGTGCCTTCTTATCTGCGGGGATTACTAGCTCGGCCCCGGCTACGTAGGTACTTTCCAGACTATGAAGTTTATATTTGGATTGACGCAGATGCTTGGGTTCAGGATTGGTTCGGGATTGACTTGCTCATCCAGGGAAGCAAAAAGCGAGGGCTAGCTATTGTTCCGGAGATTGATCGAGGGAATAGATTACTCTATGGCCCAAAAGATTACCTAATTGATCTTAGTGAAGCTTACAGATACCACTTTCCCAGTCTGAGTGTCGAGGACTTACATACGTACCCCCTCCTTAATGCTGGTGTTTTTGCAATGTCCTATACTGCCAAGCACTGGGATCTTTGGGACTTTCGGCTTTCTCAAGCTTTAGCTAGAAGACCTTCTATCATAACCGATCAACTCGCTCTAAATGTAGCGGTCTATCTAGATGGGCTACTTAAGGAAACAGAACTTCTACCTGCCTATTGCAATTGGACTTGTCACTACGGACTGCCAAAATGGGATCCAAGGCAAAACCTACTTGTTGAGCCTTACCTACCTCACACTCCTATTTCTATCATACACCTAACCAGCCATATTAAAAGAGAGGGAAGGCATGTACTATTGACCACTGAAGATGAGAAAATTGAAATGAGCTTAAAGTTTAGCGATGCCTCGCTGGAACACCAGAAGCAAAGCTTGACGCCCGCTTCCGCAGAGCAACTGAGTTTTACTACTTTAGGGATTTATCTAAGCCAGATTAATCTAGCTCTTTTTCCCGATTGGGATCCAAATCTTCGGGAATCAGTTACTGCAAGCTTGGA
>NZ_JANSIH010000060.1:0-1230 GCF_047462075.1 Synechococcus sp. R55.2 | reverse complement strand
TCACCAAATTTTCGGGCTGGAGGCCCGCACCATAGCCGCAGGCTTGGTGTCGGGAGGAAAGCCCTCCTCCATATAGGTTTGCTGGTCAAAAGTCTGGATGAACTACAATAAGCCCATGAGCCAGACTATCTCTGTACGTTGCAAGCTGATAGTCCCACAAGAGTTGCGTCAAGAAATTGACCGCACTTTGCAGGGCTTTGCGAATGCTTGCAACCAGATTCTCGACACCGCCAAACAAAAGAACTGCTGGAACACCGCCAAGCTGCACCACTTGGTCTATCGGCCGGTAAGGGCAGCAACGGGGCTGAAAGCCAACCACGTCTGTCAGGCGCTCCGTCGGGTGATTAGCAATGCCAAGGCGGTGAAGCAAGTCCACAAGTTCCGCCCCACCAGTCTGACTTTGGACGCTCGTACTTTTAAGTACCGAGAGTCCGACCAAGCCGTGGGCGTGACCCTGATAAGCGGACGGGTTTGGCTCAAGCTCAAGATTGGCGGTTATCAAATCGCTTTGCTGCGGGGGCAAACGCCCACCAGCGCTACTCTGTCCAAGACCAAGCAAGGGGACTACTACATCAACATCGCTGTTGAGCTGGACACTCCCCCGACTGGCAAAACTCCAAAGGTAATCGGAGTTGACTTGGGCAGGCGGGATATCGCCACCGCTAGCAACGGACGCTCTTGGAGTGGAGAACACATCCAGGCCGTCCGTGACCGGTTCAGCCGTGTACGCGCCAAGGTTCAATCCAAACGCACTCGCAGCTCTAGGAGGCTGCTGAGAAGGCTCTCTGGGAGAGAACGGCGCTACCAGACATGGCTGAACCATAACATCAGCAAAACCTTGGTCAGGGATGCCCAGGCTATTGGTGCGGCACTGGCTTTTGAAGACTTGACAGGCATCAGAGATTGCCTGAATCAGAAGTCTCGAAGTAAGGCTGAGCGGCGCAGGACTAACAACTGGGCGTTCTACCAGCTCAGGATGTTTGTGGCCTACAAGGCTGCCATTGCTGGAGTGCCTGTGGTGCTGGTGCCGCCTGCCTACACCAGTCAGACCTGCCACAAATGCCTGCACATCCACCCTGAGCGGGGTAAGTCCTACCGCAATGGTAAGTCGTTCAAGTGTGGACACTGCGGGTGGGAAGGGGATGCTGACCATAACGCTGCTCAAGTAATCTCTCTCCTTGGGGCGACTGTAAACTCGCCTGAAATTCCGAAACTTAGCTGTCCTCTGGG
>NZ_JANSIH010000059.1:0-1246 GCF_047462075.1 Synechococcus sp. R55.2 | reverse complement strand
CCGGAGTGGGACGGGGAGGTTTTCGATGCAGGGCGGGATTTACAGGCGCGTCAACAGATTTTGGCCCGCACGCTGCTGAACCTCTGTTGCCGCACTCAGAAGGGGCTGTGGCTGGTGCGCTCCAATTTTAATTATCGCGGCGAGGAGAACACCAGTATTCTGGACTACCTGATTTTGAAGGGGTTGAAGGCCATGGCAACCGCCGGCTAAGGGAGAGCCTATCCTGAAAGGGTGCTGGCAACTCAGGCCTCCAAGAAATCGGGGGATGCACTGCAGGAATGGTCAAAGGCAAGGGTTTTAGAAGAGCGGCGCAGCCGCCCCTCTTATTGTGGGGGTAGGAGTCGGCGGCAAAGTGTCTTAATCTTGTTTGAAACAACGATAAAGCAATACAGCAGAGCCTTTCCAAGAAATGGCTGGCCGGGATCCCTCTCAGGCAGGGGTAAGACTGATGACCTTGGGTGGCGCAGAGGGCCGGCGTCTCAAGCCGGCTGGAAACGGCTGTGGGCATTCCCTCTGTCTTCCAACACAGTCGAGTATCGAGTAGAGTGGGGGCGCCTGCTTTGATTTGGATTGGGTTTTATGAATCCAGCTACCCCTCCTGCTGCGCCCTCGTCCCGCCGCTTTCCCCTTCGTCCCGTAGCAATGGTGGCTCTCACTGCCGGCTTCTTGGCGGGGTTAGGAGCGGGGGGCTATGCCTTACTGCAGCGGCTACGGCTGCAGATGCACCGGGATCTGATCTTCTATCGGTACACCGTCTTTTCTGAGTTTGGCTATGGAGGCTCGCCAGCGTTCGATCCCGGCCAAAGTGATCGCTGGTTTCCTCTTACCTATCCGGTGTTGGCCCGCTGGGGGGGATCCGCCGACCCGAGCCGCCGCAGCTACGCCTTCTACACCTTGCAAAGCCATGGCCTGCCCTACAGCCGTTGGTGGTTGGAGGATCGGCTGCGGCAAAATTCGGCTCAGTTTTTCGCCCCAGCAGCTTTGTTCGGGGGCTATGACTACTCAAGCGGGCAGGAGATTGCGCCTCAATACGAGCTGTTTGGGCTGGATCGGCCAGAGTCGGTGCAGCGCCTCACCGAGCTGGCCTTGGCCGGGATCCAAGCCGATAGCCCCGAGTGGAGTTTTAATCTCAACTGGCTCAACAGCTTGCTGACCCAAGAAGAATTTCCCTTGCGAGATCAGCTAGAAATTGCAGGAGCCCCGCACTGTACCCGTAGGGTCAGTGCCGGGAGGAATGCGCTTTGAT
>NZ_JANSIH010000058.1:0-1246 GCF_047462075.1 Synechococcus sp. R55.2 | reverse complement strand
AAACCCCGAACGCACTCATCGAGGCATAAGATACCAAATGAGAGAGAGTTCCCCCTTCGGGGGGATCCCTAGAAATTGGAAACTTGGAATGGGGGACAGCTCCCTCAATCCGAACGGCTTCGAGTTCCCCCTTCGGGGGGATCCCTAGAAATTGGAAACAGTCTTGTCTCACTTGCCCATAGATTCCGAGGGGTTTATGTCCCAAGTTCCCCCTTCGGGGGGATCCCTAGAAATTGGAAACTCCACAAGTACAACAAGGATTCTCTGAGTATAAAGTATTTGTTCCATTTAGACCAACAGACAGCAAACTCAAACAAAGTATCAAAGAAATAATGCAGCTACCCAATGTATCTAGAGTAAAGTATTCAGGTGAAACACATGTAAGAGGAACAAAGAGGATAGTATGAGTGTAAGAAGAAAGTTAGTCTTTGATGGAACTCTTAGGTCTGACAGAATTAATCAAACAGAAGTATTTAACCAAGGCGACCTTATTCTCCTAGAAGTTAGTGGATTAGCTGACAATGAATTTATTGAAATGGCAGGTTCTCTAAATGTAAGAGTAAAACAAGGTGCTACTGCTGACCCATGTGATGACCCAATACCTATTCCTGAATATGTTGCTCAGAACTTACCTGCATTACCACCAGCAAGTAGAGAAATCTTTGATATGGGAAATTATGAGTATCCATTAGATATACCGGTATTCAATTCATATTCTTTGGTAAGAATCGATTATGAACTAAGTCAATGTGCATTAGACATGTCAGTTATACTTCTACCTAGCTTTGATGTTACTTGTAAAGTATGGGTATTATGGCAAGAAAAGGGAATAAGGAATCTATATCGTTACGTTTGTGAGAATGCTGCTAAAGATGATATTAGATGGACTCTGTTAGCAGCAAGTACATTAGCTAGTAATGCTGCATTAGCATATAATGTTAGTGCATTAGCTACTATATTAGCATTACCTACAGGAGGAACTAGTGTAGCATTAGCTTCTCCAGTATTAACAGGATTAGCATTAGCTAGTGCTGGAATAGCTACACAATTCTCATTACCTAGTCCAGGAATACCATCATTGTTACCACCGTAAAAGACTATGGCTATCAAAAAACAAGGCATCATCTCAGGTCAATACACTTTCTCTGGTGTAGAAGACAATGGACTAGTAACCTTAACTAGTCAAGTAGATGATATTTACATTATTGAAATTCAAGCACTAGTACAACTATTTGACTTTATTAGT
>NZ_JANSIH010000057.1:0-34960 GCF_047462075.1 Synechococcus sp. R55.2 | reverse complement strand
GTGGGTTCGGAGATGAGCGTGGGCGTACCCCCAAACAGAGCCGCAAAAAAGCCCACACACACTGCTCCGTACAAGCCCGCCACTGGCCCTACCCCGGAAGCCACCCCAAAGGCCAAGGCCATCGGCAAGGAAACAATCGCCGTCGTCAACCCGCCGAACAGATCCCCGCGCCAGTTGTCTAGGCTCAGACGTCGGTGCCAACCCAGAAATCTCCTGTTGCCGGACTGTTGTTCTTTCGCTTGGCTCAGCATGCCCCAAAGCCCTCCACGCTATGGGCAGCCTATCATTGAACGTTACTATAGAGATCATGCTAGAGAATAGATTTTCTTCTATAGTTTCCCTCAAGGATTCCCCTCCAAGCGAGGGCATGGGGCTTGAGCCGGTAGAGTTGTGTGAAAGTGAGAGTAGTCCACATAGCGATGCCCATTGCTGTCCAGGTGGAGAATATCGGCAAATCGGTGGTTCCAGAGAATCTCATCGGCCAAGTAGGAGTGGCGAGCATGGATGGTTTGGGAAAAGGTGTCGTCGATGCCGGTCAGGGTAATGATCAGCTCCGCTTGGCCCACCTGTAAATCTCGATCCATGAGGCTGTAGAGAGGGCCGCCGATGAACCACCGAGCCTCTCCTACTGGAAGTCAGCCAGCCTTCACAAAGGGCGAATGGTAGACTGGGAATACAAAAGCTTTCTGCTCAATTCAATCACCTTCAGTCTGCCACGGCCAAGGTTGGCTTCTCGATAAACTTCCATGAACCCACTGCGCCAAGGCCGACTGGGATCCCTCAACGATAACCCAACCCCATGAGCGACAACGAATCGACGGCGCGCATCATCTCCACCGACCTGCAGCGGGAGATGTCGCAGTCCTACCTGGAATACGCCATGAGCGTGATCGTCGGGAGGGCTTTGCCAGATGCGCGGGATGGCCTGAAGCCGGTGCACCGCCGCATTCTCTACGCTATGCACGAGTTGGGCCTGACGGCGGATCGCCCCTTCCGCAAGTGTGCCCGCGTGGTGGGGGATGTAATTGGGAAATACCATCCCCACGGGGATCAGGCGGTTTACGATGCGCTGGTGCGCATGGCCCAGGATTTCTCCATGCGGGAGCGGCTGGTGGATGGGCACGGCAACTTCGGCTCTGTAGACAACGACCCGCCGGCGGCCATGCGCTACACCGAGTGTCGGCTGACCGCCTTTGCCCAAGAAGCCCTGCTGCAGGATATCGACGCCAACACCGTCGATTTTGTGGGCAACTACGACGGATCCCAGCAAGAGCCGCTGGTGCTGCCGGCGCGGATCCCGCAATTGCTCTTAAACGGCTCTTCCGGCATTGCCGTGGGCATGGCCACCAACATCCCGCCCCACAACTTGGGCGAATTGGTGGACGGCCTGATCGCCCTCATCCACAACCCCAACCTGACCAGCCTGGAGTTGATGCAGTGGATCCCCGCCCCTGACTTCCCCACCGGGGCGCTGATCATGGGCCAAGAGGGCATCCGCGAAGCCTACACCACCGGGCGCGGCTCCATCACCCTGAGGGGGGTGGCCACCGTCGAAACCATAGAGCAGCGGGGCCGACCGGTTCGGGATGCCATCATCATCACCGAGCTGCCCTACCAAACCAACAAGGCAGCCATGATTGAGAAGATCGCCGAGCTGGTCAACGAGAAAAAGCTGGAAGGCATTGCCGACATCCGTGACGAGAGCGACCGCAGCGGCATGCGGGTGGTGATCGAGCTAAAGCGGGATGCCCAAGCCCAGGTGGTGCTCAACAACCTCTACAAGCAAACCCCCCTGCAGGCCAACTTTGGGGTTAACATGCTGGCCATCCTCAACGGCGAGCCGCGCACCCTGACCCTGCGGGACGCGCTGCAGGCTTTTCTGGATTTTCGGGAAGAGGTGATCGAGCGGCGCACCCGCTACGAGCTGCAAAAAGCCGAGGAGCGGGATCACCTACTGCAGGGCTATCTCTTGGCTTTGGGGCAGTTGGATCGGGTGATTGCCCTCATCCGGGGAGCCGCCGATACCACCACAGCCCGAGAGGAATTGCAGGCTGTGTTGGGCCTGAGCGAAGCCCAAGCCGACGGGATCCTGCAAATGCAACTGCGCCGCCTGACTGCTCTGGAAGCGGAAAAAATTCAGGCCGAGCACGAAGACTTGGTGAGGCAAATTGCCGACCTGCGGGATATTCTGGCCCGCCGAGAACGGGTGATGCAGATCATCAGCGAAGAGCTGCAGCAGCTCAAAGCCCGCTTTGCCAGCCCGCGCCGTTCCCGCCTCTGTTTGGAGGATGGGGAGCTGGGAACGGATGATCTGATCGAAAATCGGGAGACGGTTATCTTTCTAACCGAGCAGGGCTATATCAAGCGCATGGGCCTTGAGGAGTTCCAGGTGCAGGGGCGAGCCACCCGCGGCAAAGCCGGCGCCCGCATCAAAGAAGACGATGCCATCGAACAGTTTTTTGCCTGCCGCAGCCACGACACCATCCTCTTTTTCACCAATCGGGGCGTAGTCTATACCCTGCCCGCCCACCAGATCCCCCAGGGGAGCCGCGCCGCCCGCGGCAGCGCCATCGTTCAGTTGCTGCCGATCACCCGGGAAGAGCGGGTTACGTCCATGGTGCCGGTGAGCCAGTTCAGCGACGACGAATATCTGGTGATGCTCACCCGCGGCGGCTACATCAAAAAAACGGCCCTCAGCGCCTTTGCCAATGTACGCTCCAACGGCCTGATTGCCATCTCTCTGGAAGAAAACGACGAACTGCGCTGGGTGCGCCGCGCCCGCTCCAGCGATGATGTGGTCATGGCGACCCGCCAAGGCATGTCCATTCGCTTCCCGGCGGATGACGAGCAACTGCGCCCTCTGGGACGGGCCACCCGGGGCGTGCGGGCCATTACCCTCAACGCCGGCGATGACATCGTCAGCATGGATATTATCTCTGCCGAATCGGTGATGGCTGCCGAGCGAGAGGGGGAGAAGCTGGCTAACCCTTGGGTGCTGGTGATCACCAAAGAAGGGCGGGGCAAGCGCTCGGCCATCGACAATTTCCGCCAGCAAAACCGCGGCGGCAAGGGGGTGATCGCCACCAAGTTCCGCCAGGCGTCGGACGAGCTGGCGGCCCTGCGCATCGTCAATGCCGAAGACGAGATCCTGTTGGTAACCGCCAGGGGCATTGTCATGCGCCAGTTGGCCAAGGCCATTCCCACCCAGTCCCGCGAGGCGACCGGGGTGCTGGTGCAGCGCCTGGATCCGGAAGACAGCATTGTGGGAGTTACAGTGGTACCCGCTGCCTTGGTTGCCGAGGAGGAAACCTCAGAAGCCAGCGCTTGATCCCCGGCCGTTACTTAGGTACGGCATTTGCCGCCGCAGAAGGGTGGGATCCCGTACCGGAGAGGGTGAGGATGGGGTGTTACCTTTGGGATAGCCCAAATTCCGGGAACGGCAAAGGCCTGTGGGATCAGGCCGAGCGGCCCGGTTGGGATGGCATCTGCTGTGTTTGTGGAGCTTGGTTACTCCATGGCGAGCCCGTTGAACTTCATCCCTGGTTTTGAGGCAGTGCAAACTCCGAGCCCCGACAACCGGCTCTGGCAATACCTGCAATCTCAGGATCCCAGCGTCTTTCAGGATATTGCCCGCAATTCTTCCCCAGAAGTGCTGGAGATCTTGGGCCACAACATCCGCAGCTTGGTGGGGAGCTTGCCCTCCGATCAATTCGGGGTTCAGATCATCACCAACCGCGAGAGCTTGGCCAAAATGCTCTCCGGCGCGATGATGGGCGGCTATTTCCTGCGGGTCATGGAGCAGCGCCTAGCCCTGGAGCAATCTTTGGGCAGTGCCTCCCAGCCTGCCAGCGCGGATCAGCCTTCGCCAGCAGAGGAGGAGGGCTAGGCTTGCAATCCACCTTTTAGCGCCGCCGAGGAGGTTCCATGCTGGATGCGGGTTTCCAGGCAAAGGGATCCCAGTTCAGCAGCCCACCGCGGCGGATTTTGGTTTGCCCGGATAGTTTTAAGGGATCCCTAACAGCCACGGCGGCGGCAGAGAGCATGGCCCGCGGGATCCAACAGGTGCTGCCGGAGGCCGAGGTGGAGCGGCTCCCCTTGGCCGATGGGGGAGAGGGCACCCTAGAGGTATTGCTGCCGACGCTGGGGGGAGAGAAAAAGGGTCTGTGGGTCACCGGCCCCCTGGGGGATCCCGTCTGGGCGGAGTACGGGGTGGCAGGAGAGCTGGCCCTGTTGGAGCTGGCCCAGGTGGCCGGCCTGACCTTGGTGCCACTGGAGCGGCGGGATCCCACCCGCACCACCACTTATGGCCTGGGAGAGCTGTTGCGGGCCGTCTGCCGAGAGCCTATTGCCGAGATCTGGATAGGTCTGGGGGGATCCGCCACCGTGGATGGAGGGGCGGGCATGGCGCAGGCCTTAGGCTATCGCCTGTTGGATGGAGCTGGGGATCCCATCGGCTGGGGTGGGGCGGAGCTGGCCCGGCTGGCGCGCATCGAGCCCCCCGAACAGCCTGTTTGGCAGGGGAAACGGGTCCGCGGCCTCTGCGATGTGCAAAACCCCCTCACTGGCCCGTTGGGAGCCGCCGCCGTCTTTGCCCCCCAGAAGGGCGCCACCCCTTCCCAGGTGCAGCAGTTGGAGCAGGCGCTGCAGCAGTGGGCTCAAGTGGTGGAGCGAGATTTGGGCCAGGCCGTGGCCGGGATCCCGGGGGCCGGAGCCGCAGGCGGCTTAGGAGCAGGTCTGGTGGCTTTTTTGGAGGCCACTCTGGAGTCCGGGATCCAGCTCTTGGCGCGGCAATTGGCCCTGCCGGAGCGCATCCGCCGCTGCCATCTGGTCGTCACCGGAGAGGGCTGCCTCGACGAACAAAGCACGATGGGAAAGGTGGTGGGGGCCGTGCTGGAGCAGGCTATCCAAGCCCAAAAACCCCTGCTCATCCTCTGTGGCCAGGTGACTCCGGCAGCGCGCGCTGGGTTGGCAGCCCAGCCTCTTCCCCTTCGGGTTGGCGCCCTGTGCGACCGGATCCCCGATGTGGCAGAAGCCCAACGGCAGGCCGGCCATCACCTGGAGCAGATGACGGCCCAGGAGCTGAGAGATTTTCTGGAGCAGGATGCGGGGATTGGCCGGTTATAATGGCTTAAATCATCGTGTTTCGTAGGACATCATGGCCAGTATCGAGTTCTCCCCCGGCATCCAAGAGGTGCCCACCCAGGTGCGAGTGCTGAAATCCAAGACCGGCAACCGGGGATCCGCGATTTTCCGCTTCGAGGATCTAAAATCCGATACGCAAAACATCCTCGGCATGCGGATGATCGATGAGGAAGGGGAGCTGACCACCCGCAACATCAGGGCCAAGTTCCTGAACGGGGAATTCAAAGCCCTGGAAGTGACCTACGACATGGAAACCGAGGCAGAGTGGGATCGCTTCCTGCGCTTTATGGAACGCTTTTCAGCGGCCAACCAGATGGGCATGGCCTAGTTGCCGCCCTTCCCGCCTTAGCTTTTGGATTTTTTGCTCCTTTTGCCGGATCTGCGCTTGGCTTGAGGTTGGCCGGGATCGGATTCCTGGCCCTCTTCAACTGAGGGCTGCCCTAGCGGGGGCCGTCGCTTGTGCCAGTCGGTGCTTTGCTCATAGGCATAGGCCACCCGCAGCACCTTGCTCTCCTGTAGGGCATTGCCCACAATTTGCAGGCCAATGGGCAGCCCATCGGCAAACCCGCAGGGCAGGCTCAGCCCCGGCAAACCCGCCAGGTTCACCGGGATCGTCATCAGGTCGCAGAGGTACATGCTGAGGGGATCCTCCCGCTCGCCGAGCTTGAAGGCTGGGGTGGGGGTGGTGGGGCTGACCAGCACATCCACCTTCTCGAAAGCCCTGAGGAAGTCTTGCTTGATGAGGGTGCGCACCTTCTGGGCCTTGAGGTAGTAGGCGTCGTAATACCCCGAAGAGAGGGCATAGGTGCCGATCATAATGCGCCGCTTCACTTCCGGCCCAAAGCCGTGGGCGCGGGTCTTGCCATACATGGCCAGCAGCGAGTCGGCAGGTTCCCGCAGGCCGTATTTCACCCCGTCGTAGCGGGCCAAATTGGCAGAGGCTTCCGAAGGGGCAATGATGTAATAGGTGGCAAGGCCGTAGCGAAAACTGGGGCAGTCGATCTCCAGGATCTCGGCCCCCAGTTCCTGCAGATGTTGAATGGCTGCTTGGACGGCAGCGCGGGTCTCCTCGCCGCATCCTTCCCCCAGCAAGTCGCGGATCACCCCGATTTTGAACCCCTTGATGTCCGGGATCAGGGCTTGGCTGTAGTCCGGGATCCGCACCTTTAAGCTGGTGGAGTCCATTGGGTCATGGCCGGCGATCCCCTGCAGCAGCAGGGCCACATCCTCCACCGTGCGCCCAAACGGCCCCACCTGATCCAAAGACGAGGCAAAAGCCACCAGCCCGTAGCGGGACACCAGCCCATAGGTGGGTTTCAGGCCCACCACCCCGCAAAAAGCTGCAGGCTGACGGATGGATCCCCCCGTATCCGAGCCCAGAGCCACCACCGCCTGGTCGGCAGCCACCGCCGCCGCCGATCCCCCAGAGGATCCCCCTGGCACCCGCGTCAGATCCCAGGGATTGGCCGTGCGCTGAAAGGCCGAGTTTTCCGTGGAGCTGCCCATGGCAAACTCGTCCAGGTTGGTCTTGCCCACCGTCACCATGCCCGCAGCCGCCAGCCGCGCCGTCACCGTTGATTCATAGGGGGGAATGAACCCCTCCAGCATCCGGGAAGCGCAGGTGGTGCGGATCCCTTGGGTGCAGAGGTTGTCTTTCACGGCAAGCGGGATCCCGGCCAAAGGGCCGATCGCCTCCCCGGCCCGAATGCGGGCGTCCACCGCCCTGGCCTGTTGCAGAGCCAGTTCCTCGGTCACAGTAATAAAGCTTTTAAGCTGCGGCTCCAGTTGGGCCAGGCGCTCCAGGTACTCGCGGGCGATCTCCTCCGCCGAGCGCTCTTTGGCTACCAACTGGCTGTGTAGGGCACGGATGACAGACATAGGCAAACTCGTGGGGAAGGGCAAATGCCAGTGAGGCCAGACAAAGTTCCTCTAGATTAATCTAGGTGGGATCCCTTCCTACCCAAAATCCCGCCAATTTCCCCTCTCCCTGAGAGAGAGGGGCTGGGGGTGAGGGCGTCGGCAATGCAGAGCGCTTGGGCCCAAGTTACCGCCGTTCCAAAAAGTCGCGGCGCAGATCCCGAATCTCCTGCCGCATCTCCCGCATCTCTTGGGCCATCTCGTCAGTGCGCCGTTCCAAAGCTTCGGTGCGGCGCTCCACAGCTTCCGTGCGCCGTTCAATGGCTCGGGTGCGCTCGTCAAAGCGATCCAGCGCCTCCCGGAAAAACTGTGCCAGCATCGCCTGCCCTTCCCGCAGCTCTTGGATCAAAACCTGCTGGTTCTGCTGGGCAGCTTGCAACTCCTGGACGGCCCGAATCAGCCACTGCTCTTGCTCAGGTGTCATGGTTACCAAGGCGCTACAGAACAAGGAAATCCTACCACCCTAAATCTCCTCCTGGGAGAAGGATCCGGGGATGGTTACATTAGCAACGCAGAGCGCTTGAGCCCAAGTTACCGCCGTTCCAAAAAGTCGCGGCGCAGATCCCGAATCTCTTGCCGCATCTCCCGCATCTCTCGGGCCATCTCGTCAGTGCGCCGTTCCAGGGCTTCCGTGCGCCGTTCAATGGCTCGGGTGCGCTCGTCAAAGCGATCCAGTGCCTCGCGAAAGAACTGCGCCAGCATCGCCTGTCCCTCCCGCAGCTCTTGAATCAAAACCTGCTGGTTTTGCTGGACAAGACGCAGCTCCTGCTGGGCAGCTTGCAATTCTTTTTGGGAGGCTTGCAACTCTTGGATGGCTTGAATCAGCCACTGTTCTTGCTCGGGCGTCATGGTTACTGAAACACTACAGAATAAGGAAATCCTACCACCACTAACTCTTCTCTCCTCCTGGGAGAGGGATCGGGGGCAAGGGATCCAAATCCAAAACCTCAATGGAGAGTAGGGAACTCGAATCCCTGACCTCTGCGGTGCGATCGCAGCGCTCTACCAACTGAGCTAACTCCCCGCGGCTTTACCAGAATAACCCGAATCCGCAGCCAAGATCTCCCCCGCCTGTAACTCCAGCCCCACAAAAACCTTCGAGGGCAGCCGCTCGGATCCTTGCAGCTCCAGCACATCATACCAGCCTTCGTGGAGCAGCAGCAGGCTTACTTTTTCTTCCAGCGGATCGACAATCCAATACTCGCCAATTCCCAAAACGCAGTATTCCGCCCGCTTGGCCCGATAGTCTGCTGCCCGGCTGGACTCACTGACTACCTCCACCACCAGTAGCGGCGGCTCCTCCAGGCGAATCAACGCCTCTCTGGATCCCATCTCCTGCCACTGCTCCAGAGGCAGCACCACCACATCCGGGATCCGCACCGTATCCCACCGGTGGCTGCCCCGCGGCGACTGGATCCCTGGGCTCCCCTGTATCGCTGTCCAGGGCAACTGCTGCCGTGCAATCTCTGCCTCGAAAACTCGGCTGAGAAAGTTTTGAATCTGCACATGCCGTCCGGTTGGAAGAGCCATGGGCACCAACTCCCCTGCCACCAGCTCATAGCGGGTATCACTGCCATCCGAATAAGCAAGGTATTCCGCCAAACTCAGGCGAGCTCTTGATGGTGCAGAAACGGATCCCATTGCCAAAGCCATAAACCGTCTCGGCCAAAAGTCTCTTTGCTGCCATACTAGCCTTGTCATCTCGCACAACCCCTCTCTTCCTCTGGGAGCAGGGCTGTGAGCGCTCGGTCTGTTGGCAGTCAACGCCGTTCCAAAAAATCGCGGCGCAGATCCCGAATCTCCTGCCGGATCTCCCTCATCTCTTCCGCCATCTGGTCGGTGCGCCGTTCCAGTGCTTCTGTGCGCCGTTCCACAGCTTCCGTGCGCCGTTCAATAGCCCGGGTGCGCTCATCAAACCGATCCATTGACTCGCGAAAAAACTGGGCCAGCATCGCCTGCCCTTCCCGCAGCTCTTGAATCAAAACCTGCTGGTTTTGTTGGACAAGGCGCAGCTCCTGCTGAGCGGCCTGCAATTCTCTTTGGGAGGCTTGCAATTCTCTCTGGGAGGCTTGCAATTCTCTCTGGGAGGCTTGTAGCTCCTGGATGGCTTGAATCAGCCACTGCTCTTGCTCAGGGGTCATGGTTGCTGAAGCACTACAGAATAAGGAAATCCTACCACTGCCAATTCTCCTCTCCCTCTGGGTGAGGGCCTCAGCAGCGCGGAGCGCTCGAACACCCCCTTGGGCCACCCAAAACAAAAACCCCTCTCTCTTTGGAAGAGGGGCTGGGGTTGAGGACGGAAATTCAAGCTCGATCAGTAAAGGGCTTCTTCTTGGTGGGTGATGATGGTGCAGTCGGAAGTAGGGTAAGCCACACAGGTCAGCACATAGCCCTGCTCGATCTGATCATCATCCAGGAAGGACTGATCGCTTTGATCCACCGTGCCGCTCACCAGCTTGCCGGCACAGGTCGAACAGGCACCGGCGCGGCAGGAATAGGGCAGCTCGATCCCTTGCTCTTCCGCCACGTCCAAAATGTACTCATCGTCCGGCACATCGATGGTGACGTTCAAGCCTTGCTCCTCGTTGATCAGAGTGACCTTGTAGGTAGCCATCCTGGTTGGGTCTCCAGAAAAAACATCCACTCCTCATCCTGCCACCCTTCTGCCCCGGATCAAGCATCCTTTTGTGAGGAAATAGGCAAATCTTCCGGTTTTTTCCAGGTGGATCCGCAAAAGCCATGCCGGGCAAGGATTCTGACTGCTCTTCCGGTGGCTCCACCTGCTTTGCTCCCAGAAGCCGCCACCCGACTCCTTCCCGGGACCCTGCCCGGTGTCTGTGACCCACGTCACCTTTGATCTTGTCCAGAAAAAATCGGCAGTACTTGCCAAAGCGGGCTAATGGGCTTGTATGATAAGCAGAGTAAACAGACGAGCCGCTTATCCAAGCGCGTGTGCGTCTTCCCTCGATTGGCTCTTTTCCACGGCTCGGCTTGCCCTGGGCGAGTTGATCGGGTAAGTTAAGGGAAGTGTTCAGCCGAACCCTACTTTTTTGGTTAAGAGGAGAACAATGAACGGAACAATGCACAAGTGGCTGCTGAAGTCACTCGGGTCTCTGTCTCTGGCTTCCACAGTGGTGCTGCTGCCCCTGCTGCTCACCGGTTGCGGCGAAAGCAGCACTGGCACTGTTACACCCGTACCGCCGCCGCCCCCACCACCCCCACCGGCTCCCCCGGCTCCCCCGGCTCCGCCGCCACCAACTCCAACCCCGGTGGGACGGGTTATCGCCATTACCCCGGCGGATGGCACCACCAACGTTCCTATCACCACCAGCATTGTTATTCGCTTCAGCGAGCCGGTGCGCGAGGCTCCCTTCACTCAGGCCTTGAGCATCACCTCGGTGGCGCCGCAAGCGGGAGTTGTGCCGGCTCGCGACTTGGCCTTCAATGCCGACCGCACTCAGGTCACCATCACCTTCCGCACGCCGCTCACCAACGATGCCGTGTACCGGGTTGTCATCTCGCGGGCGGTGCCAGATCTGTTTGCCTCAGGGCGCAGTTTGCCGGAAGATTTTGTAGCCACCTTCACCACTGGCAATGTGGCTGTTTCGGGCGACCCGATTAGCCTGCTGCCGACGCAACTGGCAGCAATTACGCCTGGCGGGCAGGTATTCTCCAACCCAGTTGTGGTGCCAGTGGGTTATGGCATTCGCCGCGCAGGTGTGGCTGAGAACCTGCCGGTGGGGGTTTACAGCGACTATCGGGCGGTGCTGTCCTTCCCGATTCCGGCCAGCATTCCGGGCAATGCGGTGGTGCAGGCAGCCCAGTTGACGCTGGTGCAGTTGCCCTCCAACGACTCGGCAGTGTTTGGTGATTTTGGCGACAGGGGACGGGGCTTCTTCTTCCTGGATCCGACACCGCACAACCTGCCGTCCAACAACGTGGTGTTCCAGGAAGTGACCTTGGGTGCGCCCAACAACGTGGTGTCCAGCGACTTCTTTGCGCCGGCTTCCACGCCCACCTTTGTTGCCCTGAGCATCAATGGCAACGTGTTGGGTGGGGATGTGTCGGCGGGGCCGCGCACGGCGGATGTGCGGCCTGGGGTGCAGCGGTCGGTGTCGGCGCCAGGCCCGCGCTTCTACCAGGTGCGGCTGCAGTGTGCGCGGGAAGTGTGGAACAACCAGGCGACCCCGGTATTTTTGGTTACCACGGGGACGACGTCGGTGACCACCACGGGCATTGTGACGGCGACGCAGCGCTTCAATGTGACGGCAACGCAGACCTTTGCCATCACGGGCGTGGCAAGCGCGACGGTTTCTCAGACCGTCACGGGCGCGGTAACACTACCGTTCACCCAGAGCTTCACAGCTTCCGGCACCATCTCGGGTACTGCTGTAGCTACACGTACCGAGTCTTTTGTAACTGATGGAGTAACCCGCAGTCGAGAGCTAACTTTCACCTTCAGTGTCAGTCAGACTGCCACGTTCTCCGCTAGCGCTTCCCTCACAGTGGGCTTTGGTGCGACCTCTGAAGTCTCGGCAACGGTGTCGGCTGCTTTCACCGGTACGGTTGTCGGCTCCGAAACCCGCTCCGAGACGGTCACGGTCACTGGCTCCGTCACGGCTTCTGCCACCACCACCGTCTCTCCCTTCACCCGTCTTTCTCCCCCCAATGCTGGCTTTGAAGTCAGCCAGGGGCCCAGCGGGGTCTGCCGCGCCGAGTTCGACCGGGAGCCGGCCACGGGTACGGGTGCTGGCCCTATCACCACCGCTCGCGGGCCGCGGCTGGACATCACCTTCACCATCCCGCGGTAGTCCATACACTCTATCTGGCTTTAGGGCTGGGTCTGTTGACTTTTAGGCGGCAGGCGTTCAGATGGAAAAGGTGGGTAGGTCTTAAGTGCCTACCCACTTTTCTAGGCTGTTAAGCCTACCAAAGGCAGGTGAAGCACTATTCGTTTGATAGAATTGTCTAAGTTAAGACTCAGGGATATGGGAACCGAAATTCAAAAGCTCCTTAAGCAAGCATTTGGCCATCATCAGTCGGGCGAGTGGGATCAGGCCGAGGAATGCTACCTAGAAATCTTAAAGCTAGAACCCAACCATCTTGATGCTACTCAGTATTTGGGTATACTGGCCTACCAACAACAACAGTATGTCAAATCTGTAGAATACTTAGAACGGTGTATAGGTCTTGGTCAAAGGTCGGCATCGCTGTATGTCAACTTAGGTGCAGTCTACGAGAAGCTAGATCAGCTAGAAAAGGCCCTAGAATGCTACCGACAAGCTACCCAAATAGATCCAGAAAGTCTCAACGCAAACTTTAACTTAGGTCTGGCTCTAATTCAACTCGAGCAGTGGGAAGAAGCCCAGAAAGCCTTTCTAAAAGTTTTAGAGTTGAACCCTCAAGAGTATGAGGCAGCTTATTTTCTTGGGCAAGTCTTGCTGAAGTTAGGTCAGGTCAATAGTGCCATCAGCATCCTAAAAAAAGCAGTAAAGGACAAGCCGGATTACGTTGAGGCTCATCTTCAGTTGATTGATGCCCTCTCTTTAGCTGGAAACAAAGAAGAGGCAATTCAACACGCGAGACAAGCAGAACCGCAATTTCCGGCTAGTGCTGATTTACAGCTTAAGCTAGGTTTATTGCTGGCAGAGTCGATGCAGTATGAAGATGCGATTGTTGCCCTAGAGAAAGCCTTGATGATCAAGTCTTCTGCTGTTATTCATCTAAATCTTGGGAAAATCTATGGCGAAATTGGTCAAGAAGATAAGGAAATAGCGCACTACAAAAAAGCTATAGCAATCAATCCAACCTATGCGAAAGCCTACAATAACTTGGGGGCGGCACTAAGCCGAAAGATACGACACCAAACTGCAACAGAGATAGCTGCACAGGAACTAAGCTTGGGAGGTAAAAAAGATCTTGAAAGTCAATGCCAAATTATTCAAGCTGCAAGAGACTGCTTTCAGATTGCTATTTCTCTAGATTCGGAATACGCTGAAGCTCATCACAACCTAGGTATTCTCTACAGGGCAGAAAAGCGGCTAGATCTAGCCAGATATCATATATGCCTTGCTATTGAGATCAACCCAGAAGAATCAGATTACTGGCACAGCTTAGGATGCTGCTACTTAGACTTTGCCATAGCCGACAAGGCAGTTAGATGTTTTGAGCGAGCGATCGGCTTAGATCCAACATCTGCTCGAGCATATAACAACTTGGGTCTTGCTCATCGACTACTGCAAAATAGAGAGGAAGCAGAGTTCGCTTTTCACAGAGCTGCAGAGCTTTCGCCGGACTTTGCAGAAGTCTATTGCAATATCGGAGTCAGACTCTTCGAGCAGAAAAAGTACGATGATGCTCTGGAGCACTTCCAGGAAGCGATAAGACTTAAGCCTGAGCTAGCCGATGCCTATTTTTACAAGGGCTTAACCCTTAGCAAGCAATCCCGGACTCAAGACGCGATAGATAGTTATTTGCTAGCTATCGAGAGGAAGCCAAACTTTGCTGCTGCATATCAGAGTTTGGGTGGTGCTTATCTAGAGCAATGCAGACTGGACGAAGCTCTAGAGAACTACAGGAAGGCCCTGGAAGTTGCTCCTGGCTTCGCAGGTGCAATGTCGAATATCCTAATGGTTTCACATTATTCTGAGAAGTTTGACCCTGTGGAAACATTTATAGAGCATCAAAAGTGGGGTATTTCCTACCAAAGCCAGTATCAAAGCCACTGGAGACCTTATGCAAACTCGCGAACTACCCAGCGTCCCCTCAAGATTGGCTATCTATCGGGTGATTTTCGATTGCACTCGGTACATTTTTTCATGAGCTCAATCTACGATTGCCACAACCAGGAAAAATTCCAAATCTACTGCTACTCAAATGTTGATCAACCTGACACAGTAACTGAGCAGCTCTCCAAATGGTCAACGGGATGGCGAGATATTCACAAGCTAAGTGACGAGAAAGCTGCAAAGTTAATCAGAGAAGATCAGATTGATATTCTAGTGGATCTAAGTGGCCATACCGGCGGCACAAGAGTACACTTAATGGCTTTGCGTCCGGCCCCTGTACAAGTTACGTACCTTGGCTACCCCGACACCACAGGTATGACCGTCGTGGACTACAGGATAACAGATAGTTTTGCCGATCCTTATGATGTAACCGATAGTCTGCACACAGAGAAATTGATAAGGATGCCTCATAGCTTTCTTTGTTACAAGCCCTCTCGTGAGGCACCGGAGATTGTGGATCCTCCTGTGGTTAGAAACGGCTTTATCACGTTTGGATGCTGCAACAACCCTTCCAAGATCACTCCCAGAGTCATTAAGTTATGGGCAGATGTATTGAAGGCAGTGCCCCATTCAGTTCTGCGCCTGAAAAATCAGCGATATAGAGATGAAAGCACCTGTAAACTCTTTTTGGAAAGAATTGGAAGACACGGCATTCCAGACGAGAGAGTCAAGCTAGAATATGATAGACAGGGCTTTGCCGAGCATTACGCAGCCTATGGAGAAGTGGATATTGCTCTGGATCCCTTCCCTTACAACGGAACAACGACAACCTGCGAAACATTATGGATGGGAGTTCCGGTAATCACTCTGGAAGGTCTAGCACATGTTTCCAGAGTTGGAGTATCTATCTTGAGAACAGTGGACTTGCCGGAATTAATCGCACAGACGGAGCAAGACTACATTCGCATTGCCTCAAGGCTGTCTGAAGACATAGATCTTTTGGTCTGGATAAGGAGAACCATGCGGGAGCGACTCTCGCAATCACCACTTCTTAACGGCAAAACTTTTACAGCTTTCTTAGAGAAGGCTTACATCCTAATGTGGGAACAGTATTGCCAAGATAGAAAAGCTAGAATTAGGTTTACAGACTTGCCGTTCAAGTTTCGCAAGCACCCAAACTTAGCTCAACTCAGAAAGTAAGTTAGCTAGTAGGAGCAGACGACGAGAATGCTTAATCTACACATCGGTGGTAAAGAACCACATCCTGACTGGAAAATACTTAATATTTCGCCCTCTCCTGAGGTTGACTATGTTGCAAACGCAATAGATCTCAGCATGTTTGAGAACGAGAGCGTAGATCAAATATATGCCTCTCATGTTCTTGAGCATCTTAGTTGTCAAGAAGCAGGTGTGGCCTTAACAGAGTGGTATCGAGTCCTCAAGAAAGGAGGAAAGTTATTTGTTTCTGTACCTAATCTAAAGACGCTGTCCAAGCTTATACTAAGAGATGATCTCTTGTACGATGAATTGATACATGTTATTAGCATGATTTACGGCGGTCAAATTGACCAGTATGACTTCCATAAATACGGCTATACCATTGAAAACCTGACTCACCTGCTTAAGACCGTTGGTTTTGGCTTTATCATTCAAGTAGACCAATTTGGCATGTTTAGAGATGCAAGCACAATTGTCTACTGCAACGAACTTATCAGCCTAAATGTAATTGCCCACAAAGAGTGAGGGGAACCATGTCTGAGCTGTCCATAGCCTCTGTTTTGGGAACCTCAATGCCTCGGATTAAAGTAATTGCCGTAGGGGCATCTGATGTTGGAGCTCCTGAGATATATGCCGAAATCATTCGGAAGGACTATGGAGAGTTAATTGGATTCGAGCCTGATCCTGAGGCTTACAACCGCTTAATTGAGAGAATTCGACAAGGTGATGGCAGTTCTAACGTCTTATACCTTCCTATGGCGGTTGGCGATGGTTCTGAATCTAACCTTTACCTGACCAACAGCGGAATGACATCCTCTCTGTTTAGACCCAATTATCATCTGTTGGAAAAGTTTCACGATCTGGCTGAGCTTTACCAAGTTGTCTCAGAGAAGAAAGTAAAGACTGTTCGATTGGATGATTTGGAAGAAGTCTCAGACGCTGACTGGCTTGTTATGGATACTCAAGGCAGTGAGCTAAATATTATTCGCGGAGCTAGCCGTCTCCTAGAGGAGAGCATTGTAGTAGTTCAAACTGAGGTTCTATTTATCCCTCACTACATCGGCCAGCCGTTGTTCTCTGATATAGATATCGCTCTGAGAGAATGCGGCTTTCTAATTCATAGCTTAACCGGGATTTCCTGTCCACTTATGAAGTCATTTCCGAAGAGCCTTACGTCTTTGCGCACTCAGGCATCTTGGACAGACTTTATTTATGCAAAAGACTTTATGCGATTGGGAGAGCTGACATCAAGAAAGCGGCTAGCGCTTGCCACGATCCTCCATGAGGTCTATCGTTCTTATGACTTATGCTCTCACGTTCTCAGAACTCATGATGAGATAGAAGGTACTTCATTTTACGACATCTACATTTCAAAGCTCTAGGATCTTAGACTTTTTGCCTTTGATTTGAGGAAAGACCACATTCGCTTAGCGGCCTGTTCCCAGGTCATGCTTTTCGTATAATCTAATCCTCGTGAGAGTATGGTATTTCTATACCTTGTATCTCTTAGCTGATCAATAGTCTGCGATATGACATGCGGCTGCATGGATATCTCAATCCAAGGGTCAGTTTCTGTAGGCTGCCTTAATTGATGATCTTCAGATTCTCTCAAGATAATGACCGGGCAACCGCATCTCATTGCCTCGAAAGCGTAATTGCCCATTCCAAGTTCAGGTTCAATCTCAAACAATCCAACAGCTCCTGTGTAAAGCAGTGGTAAATCATCAGAACAAAGCCTAAGGTTATGGATTCGAGATCGAATTGGCTTGGATAAATCCATAACAGATTCTAGTGGCACATCAACTTTACTTCCATCAACTGATAGGTAAACAAGCTCAGGGACTTGTCCAGATACTAATTCGCTTACACTATCCAAGAGAGCAAATAGAGCTATCTTTCTTCGTTCCCCCGTTCCCGCTCTAAAAATGATATAGGGACGAGTTAGGTCTTTTTCTTCCCGAAACTTTCTTACCTTTAGAGGGGGCGATGGCATCAAGTCACTGTGCAGACCTGGGTAGATAACCTCAATATCTTCACTAGAAATACCTGGATATTTCCTCATTAAATCTGATGACACCCACTTGGAAGGACATATAAATGCCGATGCAGCCAAAATGGTATTATGTTTCTCCTGTGCTGCTAAGCTTGGTAAGAACTCTTGGACTTCGTCCATACTATAAACCATAGCTACGCTTGAGGTTTTGAGGGGATACGTATACAAAGTTGAGATAAAAATGGATGCATTGACTTGATCACAGGCACTTTGCAGACCTATATGATCAGACTCAGCATTCTCATAGCTGTAATCAGGGATTAGGGCTACAACAGTGTCGCCTGGAAAACCTATACGTTGGCTTTCTCTCACTAAGACTATAAAGTCTCGAGTATATCCAAGCCTTACCCACTCACCTATGACGTTGCACCAGAAACTTGTAATAGAGGGTGGAGTCTCTAAATTAGGCTGTAGGGCAACACCATCAACAACGATCATTGCTTTTCCTCAACCAGATCCCAAAGTAAAGAAGACAGGCTTGGATCAAGCTCTTTGGAGGGGAATGAGCCTTCTTCTAAGATACCCTCTCTCTTAAGGTTCACGTAGCGAGCTTCCGGCACCGCCACTAAGTTTACAGTCGAGAGGTTGCGAGCTTGTTTGCGAGCCATTGATAACTCATTCAAAGCGGGGTTATATGCAAAGAAAGTATATCCTAGCTCTGATAAGTAAGAAGAAACTTCTCGTGATGCAGATCCTAAATCACCTTTTGCCTCTACTTGAATGATGGGGCTACAACTCTTTATGAGTTCTCGTCCACCTCGTATAACGTCAAAGGAGTCGGTAAAAACATCCACCTTGATCATATCAACTGAGGGGCATTCCAGAGAGCGCCACCATTCGTCTAGTGTAACTTTTTGAACGGTTTTTACAGGATGAGTTATTCCAACTAGACTTTTTACTACTCGATTATACGCGCTATCATCACTTTCTAGGAAGTATGCCTTTCCTGACTCACTATCCAGCGCACAAGGGATTACTGTAACTTGTGGTAGCTGATTCATGTTTGCATTGTGTTTCAGTATTTCCACACAAGCCTGAGTCGGCTCAAATGCAACTACCTTTCCTTCAGAACCTACTGCCTGAGCCGCAACAAGAGTGTATGAACCTACGTTTGCCCCCACATCTATAAATGTCATTCCCGGTTTTAGGTAAGACTTGACAAAGTCAATCTCCGCCTCAAACCATCTTCCTTGGGCCAAATGACAATGGGTAACGACCGAATCCAGACTGCCTTCCAGACTCATGATGTGGTTTTCATATGGCACATCAATAACTTCTATTGAGTTCTTTTGACTTGATAGCTTTGGATTATCCGTTTTTCCTCGAAAGAAACTCACAGATACTTGAAAGCAAGCCTCAGTCCACTTTCTAATGGCTTTTGTGGTTGCTTGGGCTTGATTTTGCCTCAGGTAATGTATACCTTCGACCTGCAAACTTCTGGATAATCCAAGACCTACGACTGCTTGGGCTTGTAAATCCTTTGGGTAAATGGCTGCGGCAATGCGCCAGAAGGGCATCGCCTGAGGTTGGTAGTATAATGCTATCCTTTCAGCTATCCAACGAGCTAGGTAGTACAGGTACTGATCTACAGACGGAAGAGCCAGACCAAAATCGTCTTCTAGCTGAAAGTAGGGAGAATCAATCCGCCATGCTAGTTCGTAACCTTCTGTGTTGGGAGGGGGAATATCTCTCCACTTCTCTGGGTCTAGCTCTAGCTGGTTCAGAAGCTTTACTGCTTCTTCCATAACAGTGAAAGAGACCCCTAGAACCCAAAGCGAATGGAGTCTATTTAATAAGCAAGGCAGATGATTTGGTTCAACGTCAGCGCCTTGGTTCCAGTAGTAAAGCGCTACTGACCAAGCATTTCTTCTTTCCTTGGACGTGGGAGCTGTCGCCGCTATGCGAATTTGATTAATCCCAAGGGTGTTCCAGGTTGAGCCTGTTTCGAAAGATGTAGCTACCATTCTCTATACCTAGATTTAACTCAGAGTCTGGACAGGATTAGACCACCTAAAATAGGTACCGGTAAGAGCTCTTGACTTCGCCATCTAATCACCTTAATCATTGCTGAGCAGGCTCAAATTTTTCTTGATCCAAAACCTATGTCTGGATCCAAAACCTATGTCTGGGGAAATCTTCATTACATAAGAACTGTGCTGGAACTATTCCGAATGAGTATCATCTTTGAACATATAAACTCACCACTCTCACCAACATGAGGGAACCGCAGCCACAGTCTTTCCGAGGACCACTAAATGCTATCATAGTTTTCATCCTGTAGGATCCCGTTAGAGAGTCAGCTTGGGTAAGTCTAGGTTAAGTATTGTGTAGGAAGCACTGCGCAAAGTTGGAGGCTCCCTTGTCTGCCCGTTGTCTGTGGAGTTGTCTGGCCAGGTTTTGGCAGGTTGGGTATCTCTTCAGCCGCATCTCAGAGCTCAAGCTGTATAATTCGCCTTTGCCTTCTCAGCTAACATCTGTCGAACTTGCCCTGAGGCAGTGCATTTTGCGAGGTTACACTCATGTCGCGATACATCAGTACCTATGCTCTCATCTTTACCTTGGGCAGTGTAATCGCCTGTACGCAGGCAGCTCCTGTGCAAACTCCTGACCAGGTGGTGAGCACTTTCATCGCTGCTGCCGAGAAGGGGGACTGGGGCACGGCAGACAGCTACCTGACGGAGCGCTTCAGCAATGCCCTCCGGCCGGGATCCCTGCCTTCGATTTGGGGCACGGTGGGGGAGAACGTGCAGGTGCGCAACCAAGAGGTGACCGGGAAGACGGCCTATGTCTGGGTGGAGGGCACCGACTCGCTGGAGGATGCGGCCCAGCGCCTGGGGCTGGATCCCTTGACGTTGCGCAAGTATTTGACCCAGCCGGATCTGGCGGATCCGACCTATCAGCAGTTGGCCCCGCAGTTGGTGGGTCTGCGCCTGGAGGGAGACACGGTGACCTCCCGCGTCAAGATCACCCTCTACCAGCAAGATCGCGGCTGGCGGATTGAGGTGTGGCAGCCGGATAAGCCACCTGCTGCTTCGGGATCCCAGTCGGAAAACCCAGAAGAGACAGAAGCAGCGGATCCCGGTGAAAATTCTGCATCTCCAACCGAGAACCCCTAGGACTGTTACCTGCAGGGAGATTGGGGAGGGTGTGGATGTGAGAGCGTGGTTTTTCCTGGTGCTGGCTTTGCTGCCTCTGGGGGGCTGTTGGCAGGCCAAAACGGCTGAAGAAACGCTGCGGGAGTTTGTCCAGGCGGCCAATGCCCGCGATTTTGCCACCGCAGAAGCCCTGCTCACTCCGCGGCTGCTAAAAGGGATCCCTCCTGGAGCCTTGGATCAATCGTGGCCCTCGGCGGAGGAGTTTACCCTCACCCCCATTCAAGCGGTGGGCAATACGGCCATTTTCCGGGTGGAGGCAATCCTGAAGCCAGAAGCGGTGGTGCCGACTTTGCGTTTCCAGTTCACTGCCGAGGAGCTGCAACGATTTTTAACAGAGCCGGATCGGGAGGATCCCCGGTTTCGCCCTTTTCGCTCTCAGTTGGGCTTCTACGAGCCTTTGCCGGAGGGTCGGCTGCGCGCAGTTATGGAGGTTACCCTCTATCGCCAGGCTCAAGGGTGGCGGGTGGAGTTGGCCCGTCTGCAGCCTTTGAATACGGTGGTTCTCCATGAGCCGATCCAGTTATCAGAAGAGGCTCAACCTTTTCAGCTGATGGGAACGGTGCGGCTGCTCAACCGCAAGGAGGGCTGGATTGGGGTCAACTTGGAAAAAGTCAGCCCCAGCTTGGAGCGCTACGCGGGCACGTGGGTCTCGGTGGTTCCCGCTGAGGAGGTGCAAGTGACTCGCCTTGGCCGCTCTGCCAGCTGGCTGGATCTGCTCCCGGGAGATGTGGTGGAAATGGAAGGCACCGTTCGGTTTGCCGTCAATGTCGATGCGGAAGGGCGGATCCCGGCAGCCATTCGGGCCGAGCAAATCAGGGTACTCAAAGCAGACTCAAAAGCAGACTCAGAGGGATCCGGATCCCAGCCTTAGGTGGGACAGCTCCTGAGGGAGCAAGTCCTGTTAACGCAGGGGAGAGTCCAACAGCACCACCAGCCGCTCTTCCAGAAACTTCAGGTTGGCCACCACTTGGTTAAAGGCCTCTTCGGGGGTCCAATCCATGAAATCCAGGGCCTTGGCCACCAGAGCCTGCACAGGCACAGGTTTCTCCCCAAACACATCAACCAGCCAGCGCACCGAGAAGGGATCGATGGCAATGTTGCCCTCGGATCCGGGCCAACCGTTGATATTGACCGGGCCATTGTCGCGGATGGCATTCTCAAAGGCAGCCTTGGCGTTGAGCCTCAGCAGCAGAGGATGCGCCTGTACCAAGCCATTTCTCCATTCCTCGCTGCTGAAGGGTTGAGGAGAAGTCGCTCCGGTGGGGTGGCCACACCAGAAGTCGATCAGGCGGGTCAGGTTAGGAAAGATTAACTCGATAAAGTGCAGCAGCTCCTCTTGGTTGAGCTTTTTGATTTGGCGCAGAGCGTAGGGAACGGGCTTGGTGAGGACCCGCTCCAGCTTCCACTGCTGCCAATTGACCATGCTGATGAACTCCAGCCCGGCTTGGCGGAGCATCTCAAAGACCTGAGGTACGGTAAAGCCTTTGTCGCTGCGCAGCAGGAAGTTGGCCAGGATCCCATTGGTGGTTTTGATGGCATCCCCCTGCCAGTGGCTTTTGACGAAGCTGCCCTCGTGGAGGGCATCCATCACTTCCCTCAAGATGGGAACGGCTTTGGCAGCCGGCTCATCCATCACCCCCAGCAGCTCCATGGCATCCTGCATGTTGAAGATAAACTGGCGCTGGTAAAGGCTGTGGACATTGGTGCGGATGATGCCGTCCGGTTTGAGGACTTGGCGCATGCCTTTCAGCCCCGCCACCGGATCGTCCAGCAGGTAGAGCACGTCATTGCAGGCGATGAAATCGAATTGCTCCCCCAAGGCCCTCAGGTCGGTGATGTCCATCACCTCGAAACGCGCCTCTTTGATCTGGTGGAACTCGAAGCGCTGCCGGGCCATTTTCAGGGATTCTGCCGAGATATCCACCCCGACAAAAGAAGCTCCTGGATTGGCCGTGGCCAGCACGAGGGTCTCCCAGCCGGAGCCACAGCCGGCGTTGAGCATCACTTTGCCCTCGGGTTTGACCACCTTGCGGTTGCGGCGATAGTAAGCGGTGGTGAGGCTGTTGGCAAACAGCGCGAAGTTATCCGTAACCGTCTGCTCAATCGGGACATTCGGGTAGGGAAATTCGTCAAACTGCGCCTGAACCAAGCGGGACGTCGATTGCTCCGGCATAGGGATCCCTGCCTCTGTAGGACTGATTAGGATTCTAAAGCGATTCCAGGGTTTAACCTAGGCGCTGCTCGGTTTCGGGATCGAACAGGTGGAAGCGATCCATATCGAAGATCACTTCCGCCCACTGGTTGACGCGCAGCTGGGTACGGGGATCCACGCGGGCCACAAACTCCTGCTCGGCCAGGATCCCTTCTCGGTCGCTGGTGCTGAGATAGAGGATTACTTCATGGCCCACCAGCTCCGTTACCGAGACCTTAGCCCGCACCGGGGCAGGTTGGATCCCTGGGGGTTGGTAGTGGGGATCGTGGATGTTTTCCGGGCGGATGCCGAAGATGACCGACTTGCCGACGTATTGCCAATAGGGCTCTGCCTGGTGGGGCGGGATGGCCACGCGGAAGGCGCCGGTATCGATCCAGAGGGTGCCCTCCTGCTCCCGCAGCTTGGCCTGGAAGAAATTCATGGCGGGGCTGCCGATGAACCCGGCCACAAACAGGTTGGCAGGGCGGGTGTAGAGGGTGTGGGGGGTATCCACCTGCTGCAGGCGGCCATCCTTCATGACGGCGATGCGGTTGCCCATGGTCATGGCCTCCACCTGGTCGTGGGTAACGTAGATAAAGGTGGTGCCCAGTTGCATGTGCAACTTGCTAATCTCGGCCCGCGCCTGTACCCGCAGCTTGGCATCCAAGTTGGAGAGGGGCTCATCCATCAAAAACACCGCCGGATTGCGCACGATGGCCCGCCCGACGGCAACCCGCTGCCGTTGCCCACCCGAAAGTTCCTTGGGCTTGCGGTTGAGCAAGTGCTCGATCCCAAGGCGCTTGGCCACCCCCCTAACCCGGCTTTCGATCTCCGCCCGTGGCAGGCCGCGCAGCTTGAGGCCAAAGGCCATGTTCTCGGCCACGGTCATGTGGGGGTAGAGGGCATAGGATTGGAAGACCATGGCGATATCCCGATCCTTGGGGGGGACATCGTTCACCCGTCGATCGCCAATGTAGATGGATCCGGCGCTCACTTCTTCCAAGCCGGCCAGCATGCGCAGGGAGGTGGTTTTGCCGCAGCCGGAGGGGCCGACAAAGACGAGAAATTCCCCGTCTTCGACGGTGATGTTCAGGTCATGGACGGCGGTGGTGTCTCTGTAGCGCTTGGTAACGTGTTCGTAGGTAACGCTGGCCATGCTCTCAACCTTGGCTCCGTTGCGCACTCAAACCCTATCCAAAGCGGCGGGCAAAAGTCAAATCGAGTTGAGTTGAGTTCGGTAGGGAGAGCTGGGGATCCCTGCAGCGAACCCGATTTATTCCTGCTTGAAATGAGCGCAAGCTGAAAAACCAAAACGCAAAAAAGGACTAAAAAAGGGTAGGCGATGAGCCTACCCCTATGGGATCTTTTTTCCTCATGGAAAATTGCCTAACCTCAGAGCAGCTTCAGCTACGCCCATCAGGAGACAACGCTCACTTTGACCACTTGGGCTTTTTCAGAGTCTGCCTTGGGCAAGGTGAGGGTGAGGATCCCATCTTTGTATTCGGCTTTCACCTGATCGTGTTTGATCCGGTTCGGCAGTGGGATCACCCGTTGGAAGCGCCCATAACGGAATTCAGTCCGGGTTACCCCTTTGTCTTCAGAGCGCTTCTCAAATCGCCGTTCCCCGGTGATGGAGACCGCTTCGGCTGTCGCTTGGATATCCAAGTCGTTGGGGTTCAAGCCGGGCAGCTCCAGCTTCAGGGTAATGGTTTCGGGATCATCGTGCATCTCCACTGCCGGCATGAAGGCGAAGCCGTCAGCTTCGGTGGTGCGAGGGATCAACCGGTCGAACATCCGGTTCATTTCCCGTTGAATTTCGTCAATTTCACGAAATGGATCCCAGCGGACAAGAGCCATAGAGCATCCTCCTCCTCTATTACTTTGCTTTTTTGACTTCCAGTTCGAGTTTGGAGCTTAGCTTTCGGGGCTCAACTTTAGAGGTGCAAGCAAAACCTCTATGCTTCTAGTGTAGTCAAATCCGTTCCGGGAAATGTAGGGTTTTCTGGAATGTTTCTTAGGTGTTTACCCTACAGGTTTATCTATCCAAAACCCTCTAGGACTCCGTATGTTTGGGGCGGCGATGGGGTTTTGTTGGTAACCACATACTGAGGCCGGTTGCCACCATCACCAGCAGCCCCAGTCCGTTTAAGAAGGGGTAAACCGCTTGCAGATCGAGGGGGCCCCACTGCCCTTTGTGGATTTGGATCAGCCAGTAGTAGTCGAAGTTTTCGTTAAGGCGGGCAATTTGATAGAGGGATCCCGTCAGCACCGTCACCACCAACGGCAGGGCCAGAATGGGGGCAAGGGTGCGGTGGATGCGGCGGATCCTCTTTGGATTCAGGGCCATTGAGCTTTCTCCAGGGCAATGGGGCGATCCCTGCCATGCTATCAGGGCAGCTAGCCCCTATTCTCGCTCAAGAACGGCTCCTGGACAGCTCCTCCACGTGCTGCCGCGGGATGACCCGTCCTTCGTCCTCAAAGCCAGGGATCTCGTGGAAGTTGAGGTAGCGGTACAGCTCGCCGGCAAAGGGCTGGATCTTGGTGGAGACGATCTCTCGGTACTCCTCAGGGGTGGGGATCCGGCCCAAAAGGGCGCAGGCGGCGGCCAGCTCGGCGGATCCCAGGTAAACCCGCGCGTCTTTGCCCATGCGGTTGTTGAAGTTGCGGGTGGAGGTGGACATGACGGTGGCCCCATCTTCCACGCGGGCTTGGTTGCCCATACACAAGCTGCATCCCGGCATTTCCGTTCTGGCCCCGGCGGCAGCAAAGATGCCGTATACGCCTTCCGAGCGCAGTTGTGCCTCATCCATGCGGGTGGGCGGACAGATCCAGAATTGGCGCACCTTGGCCCGCCCTTGGCCTTCCAGGATTTTGGCGGCGGCGCGGTAGTGGCCGATGTTGGTCATGCAGGAGCCGATGAACACCTCGTCGATTTTGATGGGGGTGTCTGGATTGCCTGCTTCGTGTTGGGCATAGACCTCGCTCAGGGTCATCACCTTGTCGGGATCGTTGGGGGCACAGACGATCGGCTCGGTGATGGTGCTGAGGTCAATTTCGATGACTTCGGCGTATTCGGCGTCGGGATCCGCTTCCATCAGGCTGGGGTTGGCCAGCCATGCTTCCATTTTGGCGATGCGCCGCAGCAAGGTTCTCGCATCCTGGTAGCCGCGGGCAATCATGTTCTTCAGCAGCACCACGTTGGAGCGCAGATATTCTGAGACCGTCTCGATGCTCAGCTTGATGGTACAGCCGGCACAGTTGCGCTCTGCCGAGGCATCGGTAAACTCAAAAGCTTGCTCCACCTTCAGATGCGGCAGGCCCTCGATCTCCATGATGCGCCCGGCAAAGACGTTTTTCTTGCCTTTTTTCTCAACGGTCAACAGGCCCCTCTGAATGGCCACGTAGGGGATGGCATGGACAATGTCCCGCAGGGTGATCCCCGGCTGCAGTTCCCCCTTAAAGCGCACCAGCACCGATTCCGGCATGTCCAAGGGCATCACCCCCATGGCGGCGGCAAAGGCCACCAGACCGGATCCCGCCGGGAAGGAGATCCCCAAGGGGAAGCGGGTGTGGGAGTCGCCCCCGGTGCCGACGGTATCCGGCAGGAGCATGCGGTTGAGCCAGGAGTGGATAATGCCATCGCCGGGACGCAGGACAACGCCCCCGCGGGAAGCGAAAAAGTCGGGCAGCTCTTTGTGGATCTGGATGTCCACCGGCTTGGGATAGGCGGCGGTGTGGCAGAAGCTCTGCAGCACTAGGTCGGCGTTGAAGCCCAGACAGGCCAGCTCCTTCAGCTCATCGCGGGTCATGGGGCCGGTGGTGTCCTGGGATCCCACCGTGGTAATGAGGGGCTCACAACTGGTGCCCGGGCGCACGCCTGGCAGCCCACAGGCTTTGCCCACGATTTTTTGCGCTAGGGTATAGCCTTTGCCGGTGTCTGCCGGTGGAGTGGGGCGGATAAACAAGGTCGAGGGAGGCAAACCCAAGGCTTGGCGGGTTTTGTCGGTGAGGGCACGGCCAATCAACAGGGGAATACGTCCCCCCGCCCGCACTTCGTCGGGGAGGGTCACGGGCCGCAGGGAAAAGGTGGAGAGAACCTGGCCGGCCTCAGAGCGGATCACACCTTCGTAGGGGCAAATGGTAACCACCATGCCGGTTTCCAGGCGGGAGACATCGCACTGGATGGGCAAGGCCCCGGCATCTTCGGCGGTGTTGAAGAAGATGGGCGCAATGGTGCCCCCCAGGATCACCCCCCCAGCCCGCTTGTTGGGCACATGGGGAATGTCGTGGCCGATGTGCCAGAGCAGCGAGTTGAGGGCGGATTTGCGGGAGGAGCCGGTGCCCACCACATCCCCCACAAAGGCAACGGGATGGCCGCGGCGCTTCAGCTCGGCAATGGTAACCAGGGATCCTGGAGCGCGGGACTCCAGCATGGCTTGGGCGTGGAGGGGGATATCCGGGCGGGTGGTGGCGTGGGCGGCGGGGGAAAGGTCATCGGTGTTGATCTCGCCGGCAACCTTGAACACTGTTACAGTGATTGCTGCGGCCAGGGGAGCTTTGGCGGTAAACCATTCGCCCTTGGCCCAGGACTCGATCACCTGTTGGGCATAGGCATTGCCGGACTGGCTCAGCTCCAGCACGTCGTGAAAGGCATCGAAGATCAGCAGCGTGTGGCTGAGGGCACGGGCTGCTGCCGCTGCGATCTCATGCCGCGCATCCTGCAACAGCTCCAGCAAAACCTGAACGTTGTAGCCCCCCAGCATAGTGCCCAGCAGCTCTACCGCCCGCACAGGAGTGATCAACGGCGATGCAACCTCCTCCTTGGCTACCGCCGCCAAAAAGCCCGCTTTCACGTAGGCTGCTTCATCGACCCCCGGCGGGACGCGCTCTGTTAAGAGGTGCAACAAAAAGGCTTCTTCGCCAGCAGGCGGGGCCTTCAGGAGCTCGCACAACTGGCTGGTCTGGGCTGCATTCAGGGGCAGCGGCGGGATCCCTTGGGCCTCGCGGGCAGCGGCGTGTTGGCGGTATTCGGCCAGCATGGGGAGTCTGGGTTCTCGACGTGAGTATTCATTCTATCGCCAGCTTGGCAGAAGAAAGGTTCTCAGGAAGGGATCCATCCGGCCAAAGCCAGCCTAGGACAACTCCGCCAGCAGCTCTCTCTGGTAAAGGCCAATGCAGGCTTGGATCAGGTCGTCCAGCTCCCCATCCAAAATGGGCTGCAGCGGGAAATTTTGGTTAAGGCGGTGGTCGGTGACCCGGTTTTCTTTGTAGTTGTAAGTGCGAATTTTTTCCGAGCGGGATCCCGTTCCCACCTGCATGCGCCGGGCAGAGCTGATGGAGGCCTGCTGCTCCCGCAGCTTCATCTCGTAGAGTTTGGCCCGCAAAATCTGCATTGCCCGCTGGCGGTTCTGCAGTTGGGAACGCTCCTCGGTACAAAACACCCGGATCCCGGTGGGCTTGTGGAGAAGATCCACCGCCGTCTCCACCTTGTTCACGTTTTGGCCGCCTGCCCCCCCAGAACGTGCCGTTTTGATTTCGATGTCTTTCGGGTCGATGACCACCTCCACCTCGTCCACCTCTGGCATCACCGCCACCGTGGCCGTCGAGGTGTGGACACGGCCTTGCGCTTCGGTGACGGGCACCCGCTGCACCCGATGCACGCCAGCTTCAAACTTGAGCTTGCTGTACACCTGATCCCCTTGAATCTCCAGGATCGCCTCTTTGTAGCCCCCCAGCTCTCCTTCCGAGAGGCTCGCCAGACGCACCGACCAGCCCAGCTTTTCGGCGTAGCGGGTGTACATGCGGGCCAGATCCGCCGCCCACAGCGCCGCCTCCTCCCCACCGGTGCCAGCGCGAATCTCCAACATAATGTTCTTGTCGTCGTTGGGATCCCGGGGCAGCAGCAGCAGGGTGAGCTTTTCCTCCAGTTGTTCTTGGCGGGCCCGCAGTTGCTCAAGTTCCGCTCTTGCCATCGCCTCCAGCTCCGGGTCGGAGGCCGATTCCCGCAAAAGTTCTTCCGTCTGTTGCAGATCGCGATTCAGCTTTTGCCAGTCGTGAAAAGCCTGGACGGTGGCCTCCAAGGAGGAGCGGGCCTTGGCAATCCGCTGCAGCTCAGCTGGATCCGTGGCCACGTCCGGATCGGCCAAGCGCACCGTCAGCTCCTGAAAAGTGGCTTCGACATTCTTAAGCTGGTCGATCAGTTGAGCAGAAGCCATAGATTCGCAATACCCAGGGATCCAAGCGTTGCCCACACCCAGATGGGGGAACCTCTACTTGGCCTTTTTGCCACCTCCCATGCCGTATTTGCGCATGAACTTCTCCACCCGGCCTTCGCTATCGATGATCTTTTGGCTGCCGGTGAAAAAGGGATGGTTGCCCGACCAAACATCCACCCTGAGCTCCGGCTTGGTGGATCCCACCGTCATCACCACTTCGCCATTGCAGATGACTTTGGCTTCTGGATACCACTGCGGGTGCAATCCTTTCTTGGGCATAACCCTTTCCTCCTCTGGGCCTGTTTCTATACCCTTGTCTATCAACATCTTCCTCTAAAAACAACGGCAGGGATCCCTAGCGCTTCGAGTACTGGGGAGCCTTGCGGGCCTTGCGCAGGCCGTATTTCTTCCGCTCCACGGCGCGCGGATCCCGTTTCAGATAACCCTCGACTTTCAAGGGGCCGCGATTGGCCGGATCCACCTCACAGAGGGCGCGCGCCACCCCCAGCTTGATCGCATCCGCCTGGCCGTGAACGCCGCCGCCATGGGCTCGCACCAAGATGTCGTAGGAGTTTTCCAGACCAAGGATCTCCAGCGGCCCCTTCACACTGGCCAGCAGGGCTTCTTGATACTGCAGATACTGGTCTCCCGGCCTGTCGTTGATGATGATTTTGCCCGTGCCGGGCACCAAACGCACGCGGGCAACGGCGGTTTTGCGGCGTCCCGTTCCCCAATAAACGGCTCGTTGGCTGCTCGCTTGAGTCATGCTTTGGCTCCTGGGATCGTGTTGAGCGGATAAACTTGGGGCTGCTGGGCCTCATGAGGGTGGCTCGGCCCGACATAAACTTTTAGCTTGGTGAATTGCCGCCGGCCCAAACGGGTGTGGGGCAACATTCCCTTGACCGCTTTTTCCACCACCCGCTCCGGCAGGCGCGCCTGCAGTTGGGCAAAGGTTTCTACTTTCATGCCGCCGGGACGGCCAGAGTGGCGGCGGTAGAGCTTTTGGGTGCGCTTTTTGCCAGTGACCACCACTTTCTCAGCGTTGATCACAATTACATAGTCCCCCGTATCCAGGTGAGGGGTGAAGTCCGGTTTGTGCTTACCCCGCAAGAGGGTGGCCACAGCGGCGGCCAAGCGGCCCAGGCGCTGATTGGCAGCATCCACCAGATACCAGCGGGGCGCCAGAGTTTCGGGGTTGGGAAGGGGAGTTTTGTTCATGGCAGGCAAGGAAACATATCAGGACAAGCTTGGAGATCGCCCAGATCAACCGCAGGAATGGGCCAACGCAGCCGGCGACCGGAGGGCGGAGGGAGGCTCTGTGGGCAAGGCCCAAAAGGGCAGCGAGTGGGCGAACTGTTGACCGAAGGGATCCGCAGCATAGCCCACATCCGTCAGGCACAGCCCTTGCGGGGGAGCGCTGTAGCGGGTGCGCATCTGGCTCCAGTCGTTGTGTTGCCACAGGTGGACAAATTGGGCTGGGCTGAGCTCGCCTCGGCCCACCACCTCTAGGGATCCCACCAAGAGCCGCATCATCCGGTAGAGAAAGCCGCTGGCCTGCACCTCGATGCTGATCAAGTCCCCCAGCCGCTGGCAGAGCACCTCCTGCACCTGTACCCGCGAGTGGGGCCGATCCGATCCCCGCCGCCGGAAGGCTTCCAAGCTGTGCTCCCCCAGCAGGGAATTCAGGGCTTCCGCCATCGGCTCCACCTGCAGAGGCCAACGCACTTGCCAGCTAAAGAGGCGCCAGAACACATCCGGTCGCTCCCGGTTCAGGATCAGGTAGCGGTAGCGGCGCCAGCGAGCCGAAAAGCGGGCGTGCCAGGAGTCAGGCACTTGAGCAGAAGCCAGCACTACCACATCTTCCGGCAGACAGTCGTTCAGCACCCTCGACCACTCCGCCGCAGGGATACCGGAGGTGGTGTCGAAGTGGGCCACCTGGCCTGCAGCATGAACCCCCGTATCGGTGCGACCGGCCCCATAGAGGGTTACCGGATGCCCCGCCCGCGACGCAATCGCCTCCTCCAGCACCCCTTGCACGGTACGGCGGGCTGCCTGGCGCTGCCAGCCATAGAACCTGCTGCCGAGGTACTGAATTCTCAGGGCAATGCGACGGTACGGCATGGATCCCTTTCCGCTACACCAGCTCGATGACCGCCATTTCTGCTCCATCCCCCCGCCGATGCACGGTGCGCAAGATGCGGGTATAGCCACCGGGCCGATCCCGGTAGCGCTCAGGAGCCTGCTCAAACAGGGAGCGCACCAGCTCCTTGTCGTAGATGTAGGCCAGCGCCTGTCGCCGCGCCGCCAGGGATCCCTCTTTGGCCAGGGTAATCATCTTCTCAGTGGTGGCCCGAATGGCTTTGGCGCGGGCTTTGGTGGTGGTGATCCGCCCTTCCCGCAGCAGAGCCGTGGTCAGCGCCCGCATCAGGGCCTTGCGCTGGTCGGCGGGCTTATTGAGGTGGGGGGTACGACGGCGGTGGCGCATGGTAACCTCTGTCTTGTGTCCTACACTCTTCGGGGATCCTTGCGTTTTGACGCGGTTGTGCTAGCGGTGCAGATGCTTGAGACGGAACCTAAACTCTAGGCCTTGCCTTTTTCGCGGGTGCGGGGCAGCGTCAGACCAAAGCGGTTTTTCAAGGCCTGCACCACCTCTTCGGCAGATTTCTGGCCAAAGTTTTTGATCTCCAGCAGATCTTCCTCGGTGTAGACCAGCAGATCGGCCACCGTGTTGATCTGAGCTCGCTTCAGGCAGTTGTAGGCCCGCACCGATAGCTGCAGCTCCTCGATGGGGATCTGGTTTTTCTGGTTGTCCTCGGCTGGCTGGGGCGGCACAGGGGTATCGAAGCTGACCTCCTGCAGCGGCGAGAACAAGCCCACCAAAATGCGGGCGGCTTGGCTGAGGGCCTCTTGCGGGGTGAGGCTGCCGTTGGTCCAGACTTCCAATATTAGCCGATCTTTTTCCAAAGATTGGCCGACCCGGGCTGCTTCCACGGCGTAGTTCACCTTGCGCACCGGCATGAAGACAGAGTCGATCTGCAGAAAATCGATTGCCATCGCCTTGCTGTCAGAGTAATCGACGGCGCGGTAGCCATGTCCTCGGCCAATCATGAACTCCATTTCCAAAATTGCCCCTTCCGCCAGGGTGGCAATGTGGTGACGGGGGTTGATCACCTCCACGTCGCTGGGCAATTGCAGCTTCTCGGCGGTGACTTCCCCTGGCCCCTGAGCCACCAAACGGCCCACCTGAGTATCGGGAGCGGTGGAGCGCAGCACCAACTCCTTCATGTTCAGAAGGATCTCCATCACGTCTTCCCGCACCCCCGGCACCGTGGAAAACTCGTGGCTCACCCCGGCAATGCGTACAGCGGTCACCGCCGTCCCTTCTAGATTGGAGAGCAACACCCGCCGCAAAGCGTTGCCCACCGTGATCCCTTGGCCGCGCTCCAGTGGCCCCAGAGCAAATTTGCCGTAGTGAACGCCGTTATCATCCCGATGAGATTCAACACACTCGGTCTGGTAAGCAACAGCGCTTGAGCTCGCTTTGCTGCCGAGAGAGTGGAGGAGGGTTCGGCTGGTTTGAATCATCATAGTGGCCCCGTCCGTCTGGCTCGATATCCGTTTGGAGAACTGATGAAACTTCGAGGTCATCTCACGCTTGGGCAGACCTTCGCTGGGGCATGGCGTAGCTCTGGAGAAAACCCCCTACAGACGCTCGACCAGCCCTCAACGCGGGATCCTTCAGACACGCCGCCGCTTGGGAGGACGGCAACCGTTGTGGGGAATGGGGGTAATATCTCGAATCAGAGTAATTTCCAGGCCCGTTGCCTGTAGAGCGCGAATGGCGGTTTCCCGACCGGCTCCCGGCCCGCTCACCATCACTTCGATCTGGCGCATGCCGTTCTCCATGGCTTGACGCGCCGCACTTTCTGCTGCCATTTGGGCGGCGAAGGGAGTGCCCTTTTTGGCCCCTTTGAAGCCCGTAGAACCTGCCGAGGCCCAAGACACCACATCGCCGTTGGGATCCGTGATGGTGACGATGGTGTTGTTGAAGGTGGACTGAATGTAGGCCACCCCATTGGGGATGTTCTTTTTGACTTTACGTCCGCGCCGTTGCTGCCGAGCCATGATCCAGGTGTCCTTGCAATCGACTGTTTGGGGTTGGGATTCGGGATGGTGGAAGAGTTTTGCCTTCCGCGCAAAGCCGAGCGACTACTTCTTGGCAGGAGCTTTCTTCTTGCCGGCCACCGTTTTCCTGACCCCCTTGCGGGTGCGGGCGTTGGTGCGGGTGCGCTGACCACGCACGGGCAGACCCAGGCGATGGCGACGACCTCGATAGGTGCCGATGTCGATCAGCCGCTTGATGTTCATCGCCTCCTGGCGGCGCAGATCCCCTTCTACCTGGTATTCGCCCTCCACCACCGTCCGTAGGGCGGCCACCTCAGCGTCGGTGAGGTCGCGGGTACGAGTATCCGGATTGATACCGGTCTTCGCCAAAATCTGGCGGGAGCGGGTTAGCCCAATGCCGTAAATGTAGGTGAGGGCAATCTCCACTCGCTTTTCTCGGGGGATGTCAACTCCCGCAATCCGTGCCATAGTCAGGGGTACCTTATCAAATCAAACCAACTCGAACACACTTGCCCAGTAAGGATTGAGTTGCCTGCCTGAGATGGGATCCTCATTCAGAGAAATGTTGCTGTAGAGATGCCGGTCTTGGGATCCATGCTCACCGAGAGGTCTAGCCAACGTTTTGCTCGGTTGTGTCGGAAGCCTTTGCCTCTGTCTCCCGTTGCAGGCTGAACCCACCCACCATCGACCCTCTAGCCCTGCCGCTGCTTGTGCTTGGGGTTGGAAGAACAAATGACCATCACCCGACCGTGGCGGCGGATGACCCGGCATTTTTCGCAGATCCGACGGACGGAAGGCCGTACCTTCATGGTTGATCCTGACAAAACCAGCGAATATCCATTCTATGTTCGTCTGGGCAGCCTGTCAAAAAATGGGTTTGGGCTTTCCGGCACCGAGGGGACGGTCGGGTTGGCTATGCTGGTTGGGCAAGGATCTCCTGAGTCAAAGCAGGCGCGGCTGTGGAGTGAGGAAGGTCATGCGGTGGCAATGGCTGGTTGTGCTGAGCAGCGTGCTGGGGCTGGGATCCCCCGTGCTGGGGCAAGGGATCCCTTTGCCGGCAGCAGGCTCCTCCTCTGCGGTGGAGAACTTTTCGACGGACGGGAACGGCCTGAGGACAGAGGGGGATTGGCTTTTGCCCTTGCGCAGCTCTGCCGATCGCATCGATGGGGTACCGGATCGGGGCTGGGTCGCGGTTGGGCTGTTGGAGGAGCAGGCGGTGACTCTGCTGGATGGGGCCAGCGGGGATCCCTTGTGGCAGGCGGCGGTGGGGTTTGCCCCCAGTGTGGTGCGGGTGGATGAGGCGCGGCAGGTGGTCTATGCCTCTGGCCCCAATGCCCCTGGGCTGGTGGCCCTCGATCTGCTGACGGGGGAGCTGATTCAGGCCTATGGGTTGCCGGCGGGAGTTTTGGATATTGCCGTGGATGGGGTCACAGGGCGGGTTTTCGCCTCCCTGCCCTCTGCCCAAAGTCTGGCGGTGATGGCTGCTCCCCTGCGCGTCAGCGGTGCGCAAAGCGATCCCTCAGAGCAGCCGCAAGCCCGCAATTTGCCGATGCCCGGCCCCCCCTTGGCGCTGGCCTATGATGCGCAGCGGGGATCCCTGTTTGTGGGCCTAGCCGGGGAGGATCCCCTCAGCTTGCTGGTGGTCAACCCGGACAATGGGGAGCTGTTGGCCCGTTGGCGGGGCGGTCATACTCCGGAAGCCATGGCCCTGGATGCGGAACGGCAACGCTTGGTGGTGCTCAACTCCGGCAGCCAAGATCTAACAGTGCTGGATCTGAGCCGCAGCGGCGAGGCCCTGCAGCGGGTTGGCCTGGATTGGCGACCGACGCGGCTGGCCCTTTCCCCGGATGGACGTTGGGCTTACGTGACCTCCCGCGATAGCGACCGCCTGCAACTGGTGGATTTGCAGACGGGGCGATTGGCAGCCTCACTGCGGCTGCAGGGACAACCGACGGGTCTGGTGATGTTAGACGGTCGGGATCTGTGGGTGGTGGCAGCAGGGATCCCGGCCTTGCGCCGTTTGCAGAATGTGGAAGCCCAAGCTATCGCCGCGCGACGCTCTCGCGAACAGGCGGCCCTTGCCGTCCGCAATGGTGGGACGGAGCCCTCAAATGGGGAAGCCAGCCAGCAGGAAGGAGCCCTCGCCCCGGAAGGAGCGGGTGTGGTGCCCGGGCGGGAGGAGGTTATTGCCGGCCAACCCGTTCACGCCGGGGGTT